>DAWCEJ010000215.1:0-1267 GCA_052274955.1 Collinsella sp. | reverse complement strand
GTTCCGGCGTTCTAACGAACGCCGGACCGCTCGACGCTGCTTGCGCTGACGTTTTCTCGACCTGGGTGGGCTGGTCTTGGTTTGGTTTTATGTAAGGGATGGTGCCGCGTGGACGTGCAACAGCTAGAAGAGTCCTGGGCTGCAAGGGCCGGCGCGCGTGAGGCGCGTCTTGTTGCGGCCTCGCACGTGCCGGCGGCGCTGTCGCTGCTGGGGATTGTGCGTCCCAGCGATCGCCTGGTCGTGTTTGCCGATGACTTTGCCGATGCGTTTGCGCGCGGCTTTGATGCCTGCGACGTTGTGCTCGTGGGGGAGCCGTCGGTTGCGGCGTTTACCGCCGCGTCCGAGGGCTTTGATGCTTCGTTTGATGCTGGCGGGTCGCATCTGTGGTGGTTCGTCAATTCCATCGGCGGGTTTGGCCTACGTGTGCCCGATCTGCGTGCGCTGGGTCGGGCGGCGCGTGAGGCCCGTGCGTTGCTCGTGGTGGATAACACCGTGGCAAGCGTCTTTGGGTGCGATCCGCTGCGTTTGGGTGCCGTCCTGTCGCTCGAGGCACTCGACCGTGTGTGTGCCGGCGTTGCGCCGCGCAAGCTCGTCGCCGCTTCGGTGGCGCGCTCGCAGCTTAAGCGCCATCGCGTGGATGCCGCCGCCGAGTGTGCGCATGCGCTTCTTGCGGATTGCGGTGCGTCTGCACTCGACCTTTCTGCTAATGAGGCTTGCATGCTGGAGCGGGGGCTGTCTTCGCTCGACGCTCGCATGCAGGCCCACTTCGATCGCGCCCGTGCGCTGGCCGAGTATCTGGCCGCCAACGAGATGGTACGCAACGTGCGCTATCCCGGGCTGACCTCGCATCCCGACCATGCGGTTGCAACGGGAATCCTCGAGCACGGCTTTGGCCCGGCAGTTGAGTTTGACCTTATCGAGCGAAGTGCTGGTGAGCTGTTCGACACATTGCCGGGGGAGTTCCGCACGTCGCCCGCCGGCGGTTCAGCAACGCGCCTTTCGGCCCCGCGCGGTAAGCAGGGGGGCGCCATCCGCCTCTTCGCCGGTACCGACGATCCCCTGGTTGTAGCGTCCACCCTAGACAACGCCCTTCGCAAGTTAGCTACTCTTTGATGGTGGCAATGAGGTCGCTGGCTTTGGTGGCGATGACGTTGTTGATGTCGGTCTGCAGCTCCTCGTAGAACGCTATGGCTCGCTCGCCGGCGGGGGTGAGCGTGGATCCGCGGGCGCCGTCGCGCTCGATGAGCTTGCAGCCCAGCTGGCCTTC
>DAWCEJ010000214.1:0-6054 GCA_052274955.1 Collinsella sp. | reverse complement strand
GGGTAAACGGCAGGAACGGGTAGATCGCCTGGAACACGGGGCCGGTCATCTCGATGGGGAACGTACCGCCTGAACCGCCGACCTGCATGACCAACAGCACGACAGCGAGCGCCTTGCCGATATCGCCAAACGAAACCGTGAGCGTGTAGACGATATTGGAGAACACGAGACTCGCGACCCAGCCCGCCAGCACAAACTGCAGCGGGTTGTCGCATTGGATGCCAAAGAACAGGATGTCGCCCGCGCACACGAGTGTCGCCTGCAGCAGGGCCAGACCTCCAAAGAACAGGTAGCGGCCCAGGTAGATCTCGTGCAGGCGCACGGGGATCAGCTCGTTGATGAGCTCATCGTCAACCGATACCTTCATCATGGCCGCCAGCACGATCGAGCCGACCCACAGCGACAGGATCGTATAGAACGGCGCCATGGCCGAACCGTAATTGCGGATCGGATAGACCGGCTTGCGGTCGAGCGCGACGGGGCCGGAAAGCGACACGGCCAAACCCTCGGGATCGTTGCCGATCATCGTCTTGATCGTGGCAAGGTCGTCCGACATCAGGGCGCCATCGAGCTCGTCCTTAAAGGCGCTGATCTTGTCCGATGCCTCACCCAGCTGATCGGAAGCCTTGTTGACCAGCGTCGCAGCCTTGGACAGGCCCTTTGCGAGCGAGCCAGAGGCGTCGGTCAGACCGCTCACGGCGCTATCCAAGTCACCCGAGATACCGTTCAGGGAATCCAGAACGCCCGAAATGGTCTTCTTGAGCTCCTTGGCCTTAACCGAGAACGTGGAATCGTAGTCGGACTTGGCTCCCGAGATACCCGCCTTGGCATCGGCGATGGCCTGGTCGACCTCGGCACGCGAGTTGTTGACCTCCGCCATGCCGTCCGAAAGGGACTTTGCGGTCGCCGTCAGGTCCTTCGCATTGTTGCGGTACTCCACGGCAATTCTGCCCAGCGACGTCGCAGCGGACTCGAGACCGTCTTTGAGCTTGTCATCACTTACCTGGTCGGCAAGGTTACGGAGCTGATCGGTCATCGCATCGATATCGTCAGCACGCGTATTGAGCGCCGCTGCGGCTTCGTTGAGCTGAGACACCGTAAGGTCAACATGCTGATTCGCGGCATCGAATGCCTTCGCAAGCTCGGCGGACACGTTGTCGAACGAGCCCGCGCTTCCGTCAATCGCCGCGTCAACGGCATCGTTGGCGGCCTTGAGCGCTTCCTTGGAATCATTGATGCCACTCTTGGCGTGCTCCATCAGCTGCTTCGTCGACTCATCAACGGTGCCCGTCTGCTTGAGCATGCCGCCCGCCGATGTCAGTGAATCGGACGTGGAGCTCAAAATGCCCGCGAGCGACGTCGCACTCGCCTGAACGTCCTGCAGGTCCTCGACCGAATCGCCCAGCGTCGAGGACAGATTGGCGATAAAGCTGCTCACCTGGTCGGTACTCATATAGTCGAGCAGGCTGGACACGGTCTTAAGGCCGATGGTCGTGATGGTCTTGGTAAAGGTCTCGTTGACCTGACTCTGGACGGCGCTCGAACCCTTTTCAGTCACGATCTGTGCGATGGCGTTGGCCTTCTGATTCTCATAGAACTCGATATCGGCGTGCTTCACCTCGGTCGAGAAAAGCGTCATCATGTCGGCGCTAAACGTTTTAGGGATAACGACGGCAGCGTAGTACGCGCCCGACTTAACGCCCTCAATCGCCTTATCACGGTCGTTGAGGACGACCCAGTCGAAGTTCTCGTTGCCGCGCAGGGTGGCGGTTACGTTTTCGCCCACGTTGACCTCGACGGGAATCAGATCGCTCTCGTAACCCTCATCGGTGTTGACCACTGCAATCTTAAGGTTGCCGGTATTGCCGTAGGGATCCCAGCTTCCGGCGATGTTAAACCATGCATAGAGACATGGCACGATGATCAGGCCCATCACGACGACCATGCCGATCACGGAGCGAGACACGTTTTGGACATCGCGCTTAAACAGGTGCAGGATGTTTTTCATTTATGCCTCACCTCCTTTAGAGTGCTTGCCAAGCGAGGTGGTGTCCCCGTCGTTTCCGTTTACGTTGTCAGCGCCGTCGGCATCTTGAGCCTTACGATGCGCACCGATATGCGACAGACGGCTCGTAGGCTGTTCGCCTCCCTTGGCGCCACGCTCGCTGGCGTTGAGACCAAACATGCGACGGGCGGCAGGGATGGCAGCCGTGTGCTCGCGCATCTCGCGGCGAAGGTCCTCGTCCGAAAGCGCCGAGATACGCATCTGGGTATTGAGGCTCGCACGGATGTATTCGATGTTGATGAGCCAGCCGCAGATGGCGATAACCGAAATGATCCAGATAACGAGCAGGATGATCTTGCCGTTATTGTCGATATCGAGCACCGTCGAAAGCACAAAGAGCAGAACCTGCACGCCTACCACGGCGGCAAAACCGCCCTTGATGTAGTACGGGTAGCGATGCTCAAACGCCACGGCATGATCGAGCAGCTCGCGACGGTACGAATCCGAATCGAGCATGACGCGCATGGCCGTGCGCAGCGAATAGCGCTGGCGCGGCAGGTCGTTGGACTCGCAGATCATGAGGCCCGTCGTGGAAAGCTGCTTGTCAAAGAGCAGGTTGAGGTTGAGCAGCAGCGGACGCAGCTGCAAGCCAATAAAGAGTGCGATGGCAAGGAACACGCCCAGGATGCACAGGTTGAACAGGTAGTTGAACGAATACATGCCACCGACGGTCTCGCGCAGCAGGTTGATGCCATAGGTGAAGGGCAGCAGCGGATGCAGCCATTGGAAGAAGCCGGGCATCATCTCGATGGGATACATGCCCGACGAGCCGGGGATCTGCACAATGACGAGGATGACGCCAATGGCTTTACCGATATGCTTAAACGTGGTGGACAGCGCATAGATGATGTTGACGTAGGTGAACGAAATAGCGATGCCGCCCAGTACAAAGAGCAGCGGATTGACGCACTGAACGCCAATGACCAGATCTCCCACCGTAACGATGATGGCTTGCAACGCACCCAGGATCACCAGCAGCAGCCAGCGGCCAAAGTAGCCCTGACGCGCCGTAAAGCTACCGATGCCCTCGCGGTCGACCTCGAGTTTATAGATAGCGATGAGCACATAGCCGCCTACCCACAGCGCCAGATTGGTGTAGAAGGGCGCGATGCCCGAGCCAAAGCTCTTGACCGGATAGATTGACTTGGACGTCAGCTCAACCGGAGATGCCATGAAATCTGCCACGTCATTGACGTCGACGTCCATGAGGTCGGCTAACTCGCCCATAGACTCAGAGGTCTGCAGCGCCGCAATGTCATTGGCGGCGGTCGCGAGCTTGTCCTGAACCTTGGCAAGGGAGGCGTCGGTTTGGGACAGCGTGGTCTTTGCCTGCTTGAGCGTGGCGTCGAGCTGCGCCAGCGTGCCGCGCGCGCTCGCTATCGTGGGGGTCATACCCGACACAATGCCGGTCAAATCGCCCGAAACGGCGGCAAAGGAGTCAAGCGCGCTCGAAGCCTTCGGAAGTGCGTTCTGACCCAGATCGGTCTGAGCCTGACCGAGGTTAGCCGTACCGGTCTGAATTGCCGCGTTGAGTGCGTTGCTCGCGTTCGAGATTGCCGTAGCGTCGTTTGCCATGGCGCTCGACTGTGCAGAAAGGCCATCCTTGATGCTCTGCAGCTTCTGGTTTTGCTCGCGAAGCGAATCGATGGTCGATACAATGCGCGCGTCAATTTCCTCGGAACCTGTCGACGTGTCATTAACGAGAATCTCCAAGTGCCCGATAACGGCCTTATTGTGATCGATCGTCGCCTGGAGAGACTCGAGCGAGTTGTCGATGCGGGTGGTCGTAGATGTGACCGTACCCGTTAGCTTGCCAATCGCAGCGTTCGCGGAGGCTGACGTCTTGGTGAGTGCAAGGCTACCTTCCGAGAGTGCCTTGGAGAGCGAGGTGATAGAGTTGCCCGCCGTGGCGCGAGCCTCGCCCAGCAGGTCGTTGCCCTGGGAGATTGCCTGCGTCAGCGACGGTGCCTGACCTTGCAAGCCGGCAAGCGCCGCATCAGCCGAGGCGATAGCGCCACTCGTCTTATCGATGGCGGCATTCATATCGCCAATCGAATCGCGCACCTCACCCAAGGTGTCGGATGCCTCGGACACCGAACTTGTCAGCGAGTCCTGAGTCTGGGTTGCCTTGTCCTTTAAATCGACACCGGCATCCTTGGCGATACTGGCAACAGTCTCGCCCACCGTGGAGACAAACTCCGAGTTGATCTGCTCCTCGATGGTGTTGGCACCGGTATCGGTGACCTTGGGCGCAATGGCGCTCTTCTTCTCATTGACGTAATAGGTGAGCTTCGGCTGATGGTAATTGCCATCGAGCATCGAGACAAGATTGTCGGAGAAGTTCTTGGGGATTACGATCGCCGCGTAGTATTCCCCGCTCTCGACACCCTCTTTGGCATCGGCAGCCGAGTCGACGAAGGTCCAGCCCAGCTGATCGTTTTCCTTGAGCTGGTCGACCACCTTATCGCCCGCATTGAGCTCGCCCACTAGGTCGTTCTGGGTGCCCTGATCGTTGTTGGCGATAGCGATTTTAATGCCCTGGGTGTTTCCATATGGATCCCAGTTAGCCACGATGTTGTACCAAGCGTACAGCGAGGGGATAACGCACACGCCCAGGGTAACCACCAAGGCGACGGGGTTCACAAGCAGTCGCTTAATGTCGCGCTTGAATATCGCAAAGGAGACCTTTGCATCGGATAGTTTGCTGCCGAGGCTCACGCTTGGACCATCCATCCTGTCGTTGAATCAAATCGTACTATCAACAACCATTGTACGTAGGCGCTTTAGCGTCTCGAAGCACAATGGTATTGAGTTTTGCGGGTAGCAATATACTACGAAGATTAGTTAACGTACAGTTGTACAGTATCTCAAATTTCAGCAGGTCGCAAAACCACAACCCGCACAAATTAACAATCCGAATAGTCATCGGGGGCGTTCTTAAACGACCAGTCAAACAAGAACGTCCCCAACGACTAGTTTGAACCACGGTAACGTCGACGTTTTGGCAATGCCAGCGAGCGGGCACCAGAGCGAACAAATTGGCATGAAAAGAGGACGGCATAGACCTTCTGGTCATGCCGTCCTCTTTGAATGACAAGTTGTCGCTCTGGCGCCCGCGCAGCGTCGACCGGTCCGCCGTTCGTTAGAACGGCGGAACCAAAGGCGCAGCGTCGAGTGGTTACGCGGTTCGTAGAACCGCGTAACACCCTAGTTACATCAGCTCGCAGACAGCCGCCGCGAAGGCAACGGGGTCCTCAGGCAGAATGCCCTCGACCAGCAGAGCCTGGTCATAGAGCAGACCGGAGTACTGCTTGATCTTGTCGGCGTCGCCTGCCTTCTGGGCAGCGACAAGCTTGTCAAAGACCGGGTGCTTGGCGTTGAGCTCGAGCACGCGCTGGCTCTTGGGCATACCGTCGGGCGCGCCCTCGGGTCCCTTCTGGAGCACCTTCTCCATCTCGAGCGAAAGCGGACCCTCGGTGGTGATGCAAGCGGGGGCATCGGTCAGGCGCGCGGAGACGGCAACTTTCTCGACCTTGTCACCGAGCGCCTCCTTCATGGCGCTAAAGAGGTCCTCGTTTTCCTTGGTGGCGTCCTCGGCCTCCTTCTTCTCGTCCTCGGTCGCCAGATCAAGATCGCCAGTCGCGACGTTCTTGAGCTCCAGGTGACGATCCTCGACCTCGGGCTCGGCACCGTCGGCAACGGCCTTCTCGGCAGCCTCGCGGGCGGCGTCGTCCTCGTAGACCTTGGGCATATCGGCAGCCACGTACTCACGCATGGCCTGGAAGGTGAACTCATCCACGTCCTGCGTCAGCAGCAATACATCGTAGCCGCGGTCGAGCACGCCCTTCACGACGGGCATCTTGGCCAGACGCTCGCGCGAATCGCCGGCGGCATAGTAGATTGCCTTCTGGCCCTCGGGCATGCCCTTGGCATACTCGGCCAGGGTAATCATCTTCTGTTCCTTGGCAGACCAGAACAGCAGCAGGTCG
>DAWCEJ010000213.1:0-2557 GCA_052274955.1 Collinsella sp. | reverse complement strand
TTTCACCGCAACTGCGGAGGAGGACCGGGTGGATGGGCGGGTAGCTAAAAGAGCTCCGTCCCTAATTAGCTAAAGAGCCCCGTCCCCAATTAGCTACTTAGGCTCGGTCGATGTCCATGCTGGCGATAAGGTTGATGTTGGTGTCTAGGAGGTTCTCTAGCACGACGTCGCCCATGCGGATGGCTCCCTCGACGACCACGCCGCGGATGAGGTCCATAGCTTGGGCGTGAAGCTCCAGCGGGATGGCTTCGGCCGTGCGCACGGGGAGAAGGGCTTCGTCGCCGCCGGAGACGGCCACGGTCGTTGTGAGCACGCGCATGGGGCAGGTGAGCTCTTGATGTGCGAACGTATCGCCGCGCGGGCAGTTGTTACCGGTTACGGAGCGCAATTCCACCACGGTGCCATTGGCGTCGTGCTCCGCCTCTACGGTCAGGAGGCACTCGGATGGGCAGGTGGTGCAGTTGAACCGCAGCGTCTCGATCACATTCGTACTCATGAGCTATGCCTCCTCAACGGGATCGACGGACAGGACGATTTCGCTGGCACCCAGGTCGAGTGCGCGTTGAATCACCTTAGCCGGCAGCGGGAAGCTTTCCATGACGCTCGGTTTAAACGCGCGGACTTTGCCCGCAAACATTTCTTCGCCGTTGGCCAAGATGCGTACTCGAGCGGTATCGACCGGCCGGCGTACGCGGAAGTTGAGCTTGGTGAGCGCCACAGCCGTAATGCGTCCCGGCAGCGCGTAGCCCGCAATGCCGGCAGGGGAGACCGTGAGCTCGCAGCTCGTGTCCGCGACCGCGTTCGTTTCGGCTCCGTCACCCAGCGCGTACGCCGCCGCGGCCGCGCCGGCGCGCTCGGACTCGGTCGTTACATTGTCTGCCAGGTCGTGCACGTGCAGCACGTTGCCGCAGGCAAAGATGCCCGGCACGCCCGTTTGCAGGTTCTGGTCCACCACGGCGCCGCGCGTACGTGGGTCAAGCTCAACGCCCGCGCCTACCGAAAGCTCGTTTTCGGGAATCAGACCCACCGAAAGTAGCAGTGTGTCGCACGGAACAACGCGCTCGGTCCCCGGAATGGGCGCCAGGCGCTCGTCGACCTGGCTCACCTCGACGGCTTCCACGCGGTCGTGCCCGATCACGCGCGTGACGGTGGTGGACAGGTGCAGCGGAATGCCAAAGTCGTCCAGGCAGTTCTTAACATTGCGGCGCAGACCGTTGGCGTACGGCATGAGCTCGTACACGCCCTCGACCGAAATCCCCTCGAGCGTGCAGCGGCGTGCCATGATCAGCCCGATATCGCCCGAACCCAAAATGACGGCGCGCGAGCCGGGTTTGAGGTTTTCGATATTGATGTATCGCTGCGCCAGGCCGGCCGTAAACACGCCGGCGGGACGACTGCCGGGGATCTTGATCTCGCTGCGCGTGCGCTCGCGGCATCCCATGGCAAGGACGACCGCACGCCCGGTGAGCTGCAGCATGCCGGCGGTGCTCATGAGCGTGACGGTATGGACCGCGGTGTGTTCCGCAGGCTCGCCTGAATCAATCCCAAGCACCATGCTGTTCAGGAACAGCGCAATGTCGGTTGCGTGCACCTGGTCGATAAAGCGCTGCGCGTACTCGGGACCGGTGAGCTCCTGTTTAAAGTGAGACAGGCCAAAGCCGGGGTGGATGCACTGGCGGAGAATGCCGCCCAGGTGCTGCTCGCGCTCCACGATGGCCACGCGTGCTCCTGCCTTATGCGCGGCCAGCGCGGCCGCCATGCCGGCGGGGCCGCCGCCGATAACGACCACGTCAAAGACTTGCGTTTGTACGTCTTCCACGACGCCGCAATCAATCGCGCTCGATCCGAATTCCGCCATCCTAGCGCACCCCCTTCAGCGGTCCCTCGACCAACCAAGATCCGGCATCTTCCAACAGCACTTTGCTGGGGTCGCAGCCCAGCTCGCGCGCCAGGATCGCCACCACACGGCTCTGGCAAAAGCCGCTTTGGCACCGACCCATGCCGGCACGACAGCGGCGCTTGACGCCCTCGACCGAAACCGCGCCCGGGTGGCGTCGGATCGCGGCCACTATCTCGGCCTCGGGCACCGTCTCGCAGCGGCAGACGATCTGCCCCCACGCGGGGTCGGACTCGATCAGCTCCTCCTTGCGCGCCAGCGGTGCGCGGTCAAAGTCGTCCGGCTCGCGGCGAATTGGATTCCAGTCCGCCCGCTCGCGCAGCTCCACGCCCGACTCACGCATCACAAGTTCTATACGCTCGGCAATGGCAGGCGCGCTCGCCACGCCTGGGGACTGAATGCCCGCCGCTTGGAAGAGCCCCGGCACCACGGCCGACTGTCCAATAAAGAAGTCGTTCGTTCCCCGAATGACCGGACGCCCGCCGGCAAACGCACGCACCACGCGGTGCGTCTCCAGGTCGGGCACCAGCTTGCGCGCGCCGTTCAGGAGCGCGTTTACATCGCTCGCATAGGTCTGCGTGTCGCCCGGCTCGCGCACGGCGGCCGTCGCGGTAATCACGGTGTTGCCGTGCACGGTTCCCGTGACGATAACGCCCTTGG
>DAWCEJ010000212.1:0-3897 GCA_052274955.1 Collinsella sp. | reverse complement strand
CGATACTCGATGCCGCCGTACATGCGGCCGAGGACGCGAGCGGTGGCCTCGATTGACTCCTTCTCGCCCATCTGCGACGACCCGGGAGCGAGGTAGGGCACGCCCATGCCCAGGTCCATACCGCCGACCTCGAAGGCGCAACGGGTACGGGTGGAAGTTTTCTCAAAGAGCAGGACGATGTTCTTGCCCTCGAGAAAACGGTGCGGATAACCGGCACGCTTCATATCCTTGAAGTTTTTGGAAAGGTCGAGCATGTACTCAATCTCCTCGGTGGAGAAGTCGAGAAGCGTCAGAAAATTGCGGCCAGAAAGGTTGAGAGCCATGATATGTCCTTTCGAATGAACGATGTCTTGAGAAGGCGGGCGACGCAGATGCACATGCGCGCCCGCATGAAAAAGCCGAGACTTAGATCTCTTCGCGCCAGAAGGGCATGGTCATGCAGCGCGGGCCGCCGCGACCACGGGAGAGTTCTTCGGAAGGTGCGACCAGAAGCTCGACACCGGCCTTGTACAGCGCATCGTTTGTGATGACGTTACGCTCGTAGACGCACACCTTGCCCGGGGCGACGGCAAGCGTATTGGAACCGTCATTCCACTGCTCGCGAGAGGCCTCAATGGGATCGCCGCCGCCGCACTCGATCATGGTGATATGGTCCATGCCAGTTGCAAGCTCGAGAATGTGCTGGAGGGTGCCCTCGAGCTCCTCGATATGAACCTCGCCCTCGCTGTCGCCCTTGGTCAGGCGATAGGCGCGCAGGGTCTGATAGATGCCCGGATATACGGTGAACTTGTCACGATCGACCTGGGTGCAGACGGTGTCGAGGTGCATGTAGGCATAGCCGTGCGGAATCTTGATGGCGTAGATGTTCTCAATCTCGGCCTCGTCCGAACCCCAGAACATATTCTTAGCGAGCTCGTCGATCGCCGCGGTCTGCGTGCGCTCGGAGATGCCGATGGCAAGCGTCTTTGCGTTGATGTTGAGGATGTCGCCACCCTCGATGTGCCACTCGCTGTTGTGGTCATACCAGATGGGGCTGCCGGCATAGTCCGGATGGTTGCGCAGAACGGTCTCGTAGAAGATGACCTCGCGGTTGCGCTGGTTCCAGTACATGCGGTTCATCGTGGCACCCTTGCCGACGACGGCCATGGGGTCACGCGAGAAGTAGGAAGCAGGCATGGGGAACAGCACCATGTCGTCGGCCTTCAGCTCCTCGCCGTCCATGCTGGCAAGCGAGCCGGTGACCCTGGGGATCTCAAGGTCGCGGACATAGAGACCGCCCATGGCGGTAAGGACAAACTCCTTGTTGTCCTTGATGGAATCGAGCTTCTCCACAACAGCCTGACGCAAGGCCGCATTGGAGATACCGGCCTCGGCCATAAACTTGGTCATGAACTCGGCGCGCGTACCCTCAACCTTGTCAAACGTCTCGGCAAGCAGCTCCTCCATGTAGACGACCTCGGCTCCGGCACCGCGAAGCAGGTCGGTAAATTGATCGTGCTCCTTCTGAGCATAGTCCAGATAGAAGGCGTCGTGGATCCAGACGCGATCGAAGTCTTCTGCCTTCATGTTGACCAGGTCCATACCGGGACGATGCACGCAAACTTTCTTGAGAGCACCGATTTCGCTATGGACGTTCAGTCCCTTACTCATTTTTCGTCCTTTCTGTTAATGACCTATTAATTGATTTCCAAAAAACCTTATGGGCTACGCCAGGGGGATAAGACCCGACACGGCGGTAAATGCCAAGCAGACGATGCTAACGACCACGAAGAACTTCCACGCGACCTTCCACCACTGACCGAGGGGAATCTTGCACACGCCGAGTCCGGCAACGAGCATGGCGCTCGTGGGCGAGATAAGCGACATGGCCGCACTGCCCATGGAGAGGCCCGTCACAGCGGCCTCGGGGTTAAGACCCATGAGCTCAACGAGGGGTCCAAAGATGGGGATCGTAAGCGCCGCAATACCCGAAGAGCTCGGAACGAGGATCGAGAGCAGGTTGTCGATCACGTAGAGAATGCTCGTGAACACAACCGGGGGAACGCCGGCAAGAGCCGTTGCAAGCGTGTTGAGGATCGTGTCAATGATCATGCCGTCATTCGCAATCACGAGGATGCCGCGCGCAAGGCCGACCACAATGGCAGAGAAGGCGAAATCCGCGATACCCTTGACGAACTCACCGGCGATCTCCTTCTCATTCATGCCGGAAACGACGCCGGCAAGAAGGGCCATAGCCAAGAAGATGGCAGAGATCTCGTTCATGTACCAGCCCTGGGTCACGAGCCCCCAGATGATTGCAACGAGGCCGAGCACAAAGATGGCCATGACGGCCTTCTGCCTGCCAGTGAACTCACTTTCGAGAAGGTTCCCGTCGGCGCCGAACTCCTCGCGCTTCTTGATGTCGTCATGGTATGCGAGGGAGGATTCGGGGTTCTTCTTGACCTTGAGGGCGTACACCATGACCCAAGCGACGCCAATGGTCGTAAGGACCACGAGCGCGATCATGCGCAGCCAAAGCTGGGGATTGCCCTGGATACCCAGGATTCCCTGAGCGATCAGGACGTTGAACGGGTTGACAGTCGAAGCGATATAGCCGATTCGAGCACCTACAAATACCGTCATAAACGCTGTGATGGAGTCGAAGCCCATGGCCATCATGATTGGCATGAGGATTGCGAAGAACGGGAGCGTTTCCTCAGCCATGCCAAAGGTGCTTCCACCCAGAGCGAAAAGGATCATCAAGATCGGGATGATGAGAACGTCTTTACTCTTGAACTTCTTGACGACACGCGCCACGCCGCTCGTAATCGCACCCGTCGCGGTGATGACCTGGAACGAACCTCCCACAATCAGGATGAACGCAACAACCTCCACGGCCTGCTGGATACCGACCGCAGGGGCTTCCAAGACATCAAAGACACCTTGACGAAGATCGACCTCGTTGCCGTCCTCATCGGTATAGACCTTGTCGATGGGTTCATAAGTGCCCGCGACCGTCACCTCGCGACCGTTAACTTCCTGACGTTCAAACGATCCCGAAGGAACCAACCAGGTCATAACCGCAAAAATAGCCATTAAAGCAAGGATGATGGTGTATACATGGGGGACGCGGATACCGCGCTTCTTCTCTGTCTCTGCCATTTCCCCTCCTTAATTCGTTGGTGTAACCTCTGCCGGCGATTTGATTTTTTCATCAGCCGCATTCCCCGCGTGCTTTTCGTCCACCAGCGCGCTGGTTTTCGCTATAAACGGTTTTCTACTTGACGCTATTTATCAATTATTGCTTTGGATTGATATTTAATGTCAATTCCATGTCTTGAAAAGCGTCTATGAATACTCAATTTATGACAAAAGGTGAATTGATTTAAAAATGTGTCACCATAAGAGTCGAGATAACGCTACATCCGGAACGAGGATTCATGTCTGCTCTCCAGGTCCAAAATGAAATAGGAAAGCTTCAGAAAGCCCTCCTGCACTGCCCCGGCAACGAAACGCGCAACTATCCAGACGGACAATTCAACCAGGTGTTTACGCTGCGCCCCTCAAACAGCTCCTTTGACCTCGAAAAAGCGCTGGCAGAGCATCGCTCCTATTCGGACATCCTAAAGAACGAGGGGGTGGAGCTCTTCTATGTCGAAGACCTGCTCATCGAAGCCCTCGATCAGTCGAGCCAGGCCCGCCAGTCTTTTATCGATCTGTATGTCTCCGAGTGCGGAGTCAGGGGAATCGAGCTTCAATCGGCTATACGCGATCTTCTCGAGGGTGCCAAGAACTCTCTCGACCTTGTCCAAACAGCCATCAAAGGCATTCGCTACGGCCAGGTCTTTGATACCGAGAGGGAGGCGCATAGCCTCGCGGCATTGACTGGAGACGCTTACCTCCCCGAGGACCTTCTCG
>DAWCEJ010000211.1:0-1261 GCA_052274955.1 Collinsella sp. | reverse complement strand
CCCGCGCTTTGCCTGGGACAGCTATCGTCGCTTTATCCAGATGTTCTCCAACGTCGTCATGGGTGTCGATGCCGACTTGTTCGAGAATGCCCTGACCCAGGCCCGCCTGGTCGCCGGCGTTCGCGTCGATTCCGATCTTTCGGCCGAGGACCTGCAGGAGCTCGTCGAGACCTTTAAGGGCATCTTCTCCGAGAACGTCGAGGCGACCCTGTATCCCGAGCTCGAGGTCGCCGACGGTAAGCCCGTTTTCCCGCACGATCCGGAGCTCCAGCTGCGCCTTGCCATCCAGGCCGTCTTTGGCAGCTGGATGAACGAGCGCGCCTGCATCTACCGCAAGCAGCACGGCATTTCCGACGAGCTCGGCACCGCCGTCAACGTCCAGGCCATGGCCTTTGGCAACAAGGGCGAGACCTCTGCGACCGGCGTCGCCTTTACGCGCAACCCGGCCGACGGCACCAAGGAGTTCTATGGCGACTTTTTGGTGAATGCCCAGGGCGAGGACGTCGTCGCCGGCATCCGAAACACCGAGCCCATCGCCGACCTCAAGACCACCTCGGGCCTCGAGTCCGCAGGCGAGGAGCTCGAGCGCGTGTTCCTGACGCTCGAGGATCATTACCGCGATATGTGCGATATCGAGTTCACCATCGAGCAGGGCAAGCTCTGGATGCTCCAGACCCGCGTGGGCAAGCGCACCGCCACTGCCGCCCTGCGCATTGCTATCGAAATGGTCGAGGAGGGCCTGATCACCCGCGAGGAGGCTGTGAGCCGCATCGATCCCGCGCAGCTCGACCAGCTCCTGCACCCGCAGTTCGACGCCTCCAAGAAGTACGAGGCCCTGGCCAGCGGCCTTAACGCCAGCCCTGGTGCCGCCGTGGGCGAGGTCGTGTTCTCGAGTGATGACGCCGTCGCGCGCGCCAACGAGGGCCACAAGGTCATTCTGGTCCGCTGGGAGACCAACCCCGACGACCTGAAGGGCATGGTTGCCGCTGAGGGCATCCTGACCAGCCATGGCGGCAAGACGAGCCATGCCGCCGTTATCGCCCGCGGCATGGGTACGCCCTGCGTCTGCGGTGTCGAGCGCTTCCATATCGACGCCGCCGAGAAGGTCGTGCACATCGAGGGCAGCGACCGCGTGCTGCGCGAGGGTGATGTCATCTCCATCGACGGTACCCGGGGCATCGTCGTCGAACGCGCCGTCGAACAGGTTTAGGCCGAGCGCACCGGCGACCTGGGCCCCATACAGTACAGGGACGACGAGATT
>DAWCEJ010000210.1:0-6709 GCA_052274955.1 Collinsella sp. | reverse complement strand
AGCCTACAAAGTTCTTCTGCATGCTTTTTCCTTTTTGAAAGCACAAGTGGATGTCGACCGCTTGATGCGGCTTCGAGGGCATCGTCGACAATTAGTTTGTTTCTAGCTGCATGCGCGCACAGAAGGTCGAGCATCTGATTGAAGCTTGCACCTGGCTCGTAGGCGGGTAGTCGAATTCCGGTAAAACGAGGCCGTACGATGCGCTGGATGCCCTGCTGGATCGCTTGCGTTTTTGGATCGATGACATAGCGAAGCGGGCCGCAGAGCATGGAGAGTGCCCGCGTAAGACCGTCGGAGCGCTCGGGCGTTGCGGAAAGGCCGTATACGTATTTGGCCGGGGCAGACTTGAGAACAAGCTCGAGCTGCGGCGCGGCGGCGTGGTGACATTCGTCGCAGATAATGAGGCCGTAATTGCAAACAAGGTCCTTAACTATCGGCGCTCCGGTTTGGTGGTCTTTGCCAGACAGCGATTGAAACGAAGCGACGTCGACGAGGCCGCTTACGGTGGTCTTGCCTCCTCCAATTTGCCCGATGAGCGGAGGCTGCTTTTTGCTGATTCGTCCTTTTGGGGTTCGGACGGGCTCCCTGTTGTCCGTAATGTCGATAAATCGCTCGAGCTGGGATTTCCATTGGGTTATGAGTGCGGTCTTGGGAACGATGACGAGCGTTGGAAGGCCAATGGCGGCAATAAGATAAGCCCCGATGACGGTTTTACCGAAACCCGTCGGCGCGGACATGATTCCATCTTCGTATATGAGCATCTGATCAGCGGCGATTTGCTGCTCAGGACGAAGGGTGCCTTTAAATGTCATCACAATTTGCTTGTCAGATTTGCGTTCGTCTGAATAGTGGGCAGAGACGCCGGCTTCTTGGAGCAGTCGCTCAAGTTGAGCTTTGCAGCCTCTGGGAATCGCGACGCAGCCGCCTCTAAGCTCGCTAAGGTCTACGAGTCGCGGTTTGCCGAATACTGATTGATGCATGGACTGCGCGCGATAGAATTCCGGGTTGGCGAATGTTGCGAGCCCGCGGATTTCCATTTGAGCCGCTGGACTCAGAGACTTCTCGGGGATGTACAGCATATCGGCTTGTGTGACGGGCAGCGATGAGGGAAAGTCTCGCGATGTGAGCGGTAGCCGCTTTCGTGGTTTTTGGGCATATCGTTTGGTTTTGTTTGCCACCGCAACTGTTGCTAGCCCGTGTGGGTTGTTTCCAGTGGCCTCGATCAAATTATGCACCGTCGAGCGCGGAATCAGCTGGATTTGGGACAGGTAGAGCCATTGGTCGGGAAAGGGCTCGAATTGCTCGTCTACAAATACGCTGTTTCCTTCACGTTGTGCCTTGCCTTGAAAGGGAAGTGCGATGAGGTTTCCAAAGCCTCCATCGGGGATAGTGACCTGAGCGGGGAGCATTCGATCAAAGGCCTCGAACGTGATTGTTTTATTAAGCGCCGCGGCTTCGGTTATGAGGTAACTTCCAAACTCTCTGGCAGCCTTTGCACTGATTGGCTCGAGAAAGAAAAACCAGATGTGTGCGCCGTTGCCGGACCTTGAGCGCTCAACGGCGGCGTTAATGCTCCGTCGTTTTGCAACAAGCCGTACGGCATTTGTTGCCTCTTTCCAGTCCGCTTTGTCAAAATCGATGACGAGAACTTTCGTGTTGCAGTCCCTGTCGAGAACATATTGCCCAAGGACGTCACGGAATCGGTCGTCCTTGCCTTTAAAGTGAGCGATGATTGTGGCATCGCTTAATTCGGGGAAGACGCGATTTGTGCACTCTGCGCATCTGATTCTTTGTTGGGCTGCTTTGGGGCAAATTCCCGGTTTCCACTCATTTGCGCAAGCGGGCGTATAGCCGATGCCCCCGTCTTTTCTGCGATATCCATGAGCGTAAACATCTTTGCGGCAAGTAAAGAGACTGCGAAAGAGCTCGAGTTTGTCACGTGCTGGGCTCGCGCTGGTGACGATGCCCTCGATTTGCGCTCGTTCATCGAACAAAGCGCCAGCTTCTTCCCACTCTTCAAGAGTGACGTAGCGTACGTCTGAACCGTTGTTGCAAATGACGATTTGTCGGTGTTGGTCCGATATATGCGTGATCGTCTGATCGTATTTAAATTGTGCGGTCCCAAAGAGGGCGTATTGATGCATGGTGTTGCCCATTTGAATGCCGTCCTTGTACTGGAGTTGTTGAGACGAGGGTACGGCATTGCGGCTATTTGGGATATCTAATTTCGATTCAAGTTCGCTAATGGCGAGGGATTATTCCGCGAGCGGCTTTCGGTCGATGTCAAAGCGCGCGACGGCCCTTGATAACCAGGATTTGCGGTCATGTGGGTAGCCGGAGGCATACAGAGCGGGCTTCATTCGGACCCGGTGGGCAAAAAATGGCAAATATGAGTACTGTTGTTTGGTTAGTACCATATCATTTGGAAAGTATTTAAGACCAATTAGCTGCGATTTGATATATCCAACCCCCTTACCACGACGATTCGGTGCTTTATGGCGCTTGAAATCGGTGAAAGCGGGCAATTTCAGCAAGATTTTGCTGTTACTAAAATTGTGACAGTACTCATATTTGCCATTTTTTGCCCACTGGGTATCGTCGGGGGCTAGTCGAAGCTCCCTCAAACAGCTGGGAATGCGCCGATCGCCAGCATATCTTGCATATGGATGGCGCAGCAAAAAAGTTGCGGTGGAATAGGGTTTGATTGGCGGCTGATGAGCTAAAAACAGTCCCTATTTCACCGCAAGTGATGAAGGTGCTCCTAGTGGGTGGGCTGGTAGCGGGGGCAGTAGCTGATGGCGATGGCGTCCACGCCTACGTGGGTGGCGATGGTGCAGCCGATGGGGCCGGTGCCGGCATCGACGTAGTCCTGGCCCGCGAGCGCCTGATTGACGAGCTCCTGCTCCTCGGCGGCACCGGTCGTGAGCACACGCACGCTCGAACCCGGGTGATCGGTCAAAAACGCGAGGCAGTCGGCCATGGTGTTGGCGACGATGCGCTTGGCGCCGCGGCCCTTTTTGATGGCCTTGATCTCGCCCGATTTCCACTCCGGCGAAACGGCCAGGCGAATGTTGAGCATCTGCGTGAGCTGGCCGGCAAGCTTGGGCGCGCGGCCGTTCTTAACGAGGTTCTCGAGCGTGCGGGGAATCAGCAGCAGGTGGGCGTCGGGCAGGGCCGCGCGGATCTGCGCCTCGGTCTCGTCCAGGCTGCGGCCGTCCTCGCGCATAGCCAGCGCGTACTCAACCAGCAGGCCCTCGGCGCCCGAGCCGGTGCGCGAATCGATGCAGCGCACGTCGAGCTCGTGGGTCTCGGCGACCAGGCATGCGTTGGAATAGCAGGCGGACCACTCGCTGCACAGCGAGATAAAGATCGCGCTGTCGTGGCCATCGGCGCGTACGCGGTCAAACAGCGCCTTGAACTCGCCGGCGCTCGGCTGCGAGGTGTGCGGCAGCTGCTCGGAGCCAGCCATGCGGGCGACGTATTCCTCGGCGGTAATCTGCACCTGGTCGAGCAGGTCCTCGCCCTCGATAATCACATGCAGCGGAATCACGTAAATGCCGAGCTCTTGGGCACGGGCGGGGGAGATGTCCGACGTGGAGTCGGTTATGATGGCAAAAGACATAATTGCACCTTTCGTTGGGGCGCGGCAGCGCCGCCTTCTGAAAGCAAAGTGCGACAAGTATAGTAGAGTCGTTCCACATTACTAGGTTCAATTGTTGAATAGTCAACAGTTTGAAGTGTCGGTGTGGAAATCGTCAACTGGGGAAGAGGAATGCCGATGGAGGCGTTGAAGATAGGCAAACGGCCGGTCGTGCTGTTCGATTTTGACGGCACGGTGGCCGATACGGGCCGGGCGGTGATGGCCTCGACGCGCAAGACGCTGACTGCGCGCGGGTTTTCGGAGGCGCAGATGGGTGACCTGCGCCGCATGATCGGGCCGCCCCTGTGGAAGAGCTTTCACGACTTTTATGGCTTTTCCCGCGAGGAGTCGCTTCTGGTGGCCGATGAGTACCGCGCCTTTTTTGATGAGCTGGGACCGGAAGAGTACCCCGTGTTCGATGGGATCCCCGAGCTGCTGGATGGGTTGGCCGTCCAGGGCAAGCGTATGGCCGTGGCGACGTCGCGCATGGAGGCGAAGTGCATCGATATGGTGCGTGAGCTGGGGATTTGCCAGTTCGAAGCCGTGGTTGGCATGAACCCTCCGCAGGGGCGCGAGACCAAGGCCGATTCGGTTCGCGATGCCCTGGCGGCTCTGGGCGCGACGGCGGACGATGCCGTGATGATCGGCGATCGCTTCAACGATGTGGAGGGCGCGCACGCGATGGGCGTGCCGTGCATCGGCATCTATTCGGGTGCGGCGGCGCCGGGCGAGCACGAGGCAGCGGGCGCCGATGCGGTGGTGCACTCGGTGGCCGAGCTTGCTAAACTTTTCGCTATATAGGTATTTGATGTGAGGGGCGGCACACTTGCCCCTTACTGGTAAGGAGGTCGTCCATGAATCAGGTGGAGCAGAGCGTTACCGAGTACGTCGACGAGGTCTGGGAAGATGTCGTCGCCGATATCGAGCAGCTGGTGAGCTATCCGTCTGTGGCCGTTGCTGCCGATGCGGAGCCCGGCGCGCCGTTTGGCCGCCCGGTCCGTGATGCGCTCGATTGCGCGCTCGGCATTGCGCAAAAGCTCGGCTATCAGACGAGCGACGACGAGGGCTATGTGGGCATTGCCGATATTCCTGGCCGCGGCGACAAGCAGCTCGCGACCATCTGCCACGTGGACGTGGTGCCCGCCGGCCCGGGCTGGAACACCGACCCGTTTGCGATGGAGCGTCGCGAGGGCTGGCTGCTCGGCCGCGGCGTTATCGACGACAAGGGTCCGGCGGTGCTGTCGCTCTACGCCGGCGCCTATCTGCTCAAGCACGGCATTGTTCCGCGCTACACCTTCCGCGCACTGCTGGGCTGCGATGAGGAAGTGGGCATGTCCGACGTTCACCATTATCTGGAGAACCACGCGAACCCCGACTTTCTGTTTACGCCCGATGCCGAGTTCCCGGTCTGTAATGCCGAGAAGGGCCAGTTTGGGGCGACATTTGTGAGCTCCAAGATCGACGGCGGGCGCATTGTGTCCTGGAGCGGTGCCGAGGCGAGCAACGCCATTCCGTCGCAGTCTATCTGCGAGCTTGCGATTGCCGCCGATGAGCTGCCGGCGCCGGTCGAGAACGGCGACCGCCTGGAGATCACGGCGCTCGATAACGGGCATGCGCAGATTTTCGCCCACGGCATTGGCGGTCATGCCTCGATGCCAGAGGGAACGATCAACGCCGTCGGGCTGATCGTGGCGTATCTGCGCGAGGCCGAGGACGCGTTTGGTGCACGCGACGAGCGCCTGCTGACGCCTGCCGAGCACGAGTTCGTCAAGTTCCTGGCCTTTGTGCATGCGGACGCCTATGGTCGCGGCCTGGGTATCGATGCGACGAGTCCGGCGTTTGGCCCGCTTACCTGCAACGCTGGCGTCATCCGCGTGGCGGATGGCCATATTGAGCAGGTCATCGACGTGCGCTTCCCCGACAGCACGAGTGCCGATACCATCCGCGAGCAGCTCGATCCGCTCGTGGGCCGTTTTGGCGTGACGTGCCGTGTGGGTCGTGCGAAGGTGCCGTTCTCGGTCTCTGCCGACGATCCGGCCGTGAAGGCGCTTATTGATACCTATAACGAGTTTACGGGCAAGCATGCTGAGCCCTTTGCCATGGGCGGCGGCACGTACGCACGCAACTTTGCCCGCGCCGTCTCGTTTGGCCCCGAGGAGACCGGCCTGGAGCTGCCCGCATGGGGCGGCCAGATGCACGGCCCCAATGAGTGCGCCAACGAGGAACAGCTCAAGCAGGCGCTCAAGATCTACATCGTGGCAATCTTACGTTTGAACGAGCTTGAGCTTTAAGGCTGCGGCGTTTTAACAACTTAGCACCCCTTTCGTCCGGGCTTTTTAAGTTGCGGTGGAATAGTTCCTAGAATGGGCCATTTGATGGCCAAGCAGGAACTATTTCACCGCAACTTTGTTTTTATTGGTGTAAAAGGCGGGTCATGCTTGGTGGCGGGTTTGTTATTCGTTTGTAAAGCCGAGCCGCGCTTGCGGTAAGGGTCTATCAGATGCCCGTAAAAAACCGCAGTTGGCGCGGGCGCTGCCCGGTCGGGGCCGTATCTTTCCAAACAGCAAAGCGGGCAGGGTGCCCGCGAGTCGCATGTATGAAAGGAAGATCATGCTCGATCAGGCTTATTCTCGTCGTCAGTTCCTCGGCCTCGCTGGTGGCCTCGCCAGCATCGTCGGTCTCGGTCTTGTTGGTTGCGGCGGCTCCGGCGAATCCGAAGCCGCCGACAAGGGTAGCGCCGCTGCTGCCGAGTTCGTCTCGGGCGAGGTAACCTACGACGGCGCCTCCTCGTTCCAGGCTCTCGTCGAGGCCGCTGCCGAGAAGTTCATGGATGCCAACCCGGACGTCTCCGTCTCCGGCTCGGGCAACGGTTCGGGCAAGGGCCTGACCGCTGTCGCCGCCGGCACCGTTACCATCGGTAACTCCGACGTCTTCGCCGAGACCAAGCTCGAGGCCGATCAGGCCAAGAACCTCGTCGACCACGAGGTTGCTGTCGTGGGCATGGGTCCCGTCGTCTCCAAGAACGTCAAGGTCGACGACCTGACGCTCGCCCAGCTCAAGGGCATCTTC
>DAWCEJ010000209.1:0-9150 GCA_052274955.1 Collinsella sp. | reverse complement strand
CGGAGATGTGTATTAGAGACAGAGCCACATGTGGCGCTATAGGGAAGAGGCCGATGGCGGAATCCACTTAGGGCTTGGTACTGACTGGCCTGCGGTGATGTCAATCGATCCTATCGATACCGTGTATGCTGCGGTGACGCGTAGCGAGTTTGACGGGCACCCGGCGGAGGGATACTTCCGCGAGAATGCCCTGACGCTCGGCGAGACGCTGCAAGCGCACACGCTCGGCTCAGCATATGTCGAGGGCTTTGAGCGCCGTTTGGGCAGCCTTGCCGCCGGCAAGCTTGCCGATATCGTCATCCTGTCGGGCAATCCGTTTGAAATGAACTCGATGGCGCTTCGCGATCTCGAAGTCGAGACGACGATCTTTAACGGACGCGTCGTCTATTGCAAGGATGAAGCATAGATAGGGTGATGAACGTGAGCAAAGGGACGGTCGAAAAATATGCCCTGCTGTTTGTGGTGTGCGGCATCGTGTTTGCTGCGAACTACGCGCAGTATCAGGTGTCGGGATTGGCACATCTGGTTGTGTCGGACCTGCATCTGACCTCGGCCGAGTTTTCAGCCGTCCTGTTTGCCCCGTTTGTTCCTGCCGTTGTATTCGGCATGCCTGTCGGCGTTTGCGCCGATCGATATGGCGTGAAGGTGCTCGTATTCATCGCATCGGCGATTTCTGCAATTGCAGCGGCTGCTCGCGCGGAGTGCGCATCGTTTGCGACGCTGTTCACGGCGACCATGCTTCTGGGCGCGGCACCATGCGTCGTGAATGCCATCGTTCTAAAAGTGCTTGGTTCCGCTTTTGGCGGAGAAACCGATAGGGCCATGGGATGGTTCTACGCTGCGGGGTCGGGCGGAATCGCCTGCTCGCTTGCAACTTCTCCTCTCTTTGCAACGCCCGGACGAGCATATGCCCTTGCTGCCGTTTTATTTGCCATGTTTGGATTGCTGTGGCTGCTGGTTGCGCCATCGGCAGATGTTCTGCAGGCTGCAGATGGCCTTGGCGTTCAGGGTGCGGAGCCTGCTTCGTCGTCGGCAAGTGCGTTTGCGACGGTAATCAAGATGCCGATGGTTTGGCTCGTGGCGATACTGCTTGGAGTCGCCCTTGCATCGGCTACGGCGTACTCGGGTTATCTTGTCTCGGCACTTGAGGTTTCAACCGAACCCCAGGTCGCCGGGCTTCTTGCCTCTTTCGTGACGCTTGGGTCGATTGTCGGCAGCGTGGCCGGTCCCTACGCGCGAGCGCAATTTGGCGACTATCGCGTGTTTATGGCCATCGCCGCAATGGCGGGGAGTGCCCTTATGTGGGCCGGAGAGGCTTTTGTCTCTCAGCCTTCTGTCGGGCTCATGTTTGCGATTGGCGCTTCGACTGCCGTCGCCGGTCCGGTCGTTCAGTCGCTACCCTACATGTTGCCCGAGGTGCGCGAGGGGCTTGCAGGAAGCGCCGGTGGCGTGGTGAGCACCGTTTCGCTGGGGCTTACGTTTTTGATTCCCGTGGCCCTCTCCTTCTGCATTGGCGAGAGCTATGAAACGCTTCTATTTGGGTGCGCTGTTTTGTTTGGCGCGACGGCGCTGGCGTCTCCATTCCTGCCGTCTCCCGATTCACTTATGTAACACCTGTTTTCGCCCTTTGGGCCTGGCCGACAAGGGCAAAAGGAGTTGGTCTACTTGACACTAAAAAAGAGTACCGCCGTGACCATTCTCAACGGCATCGTTAATCCTCTATTCATGTGTTCATTTCTGCCGATTGTTGAGGGAAAGCCTGGCTTAGATTTTCAGGGACTTACTGGTTTCTGGGGGCAGCTTATTCTGGCCATCGGTATTGCACAGTTCGTGGGTTTTTTGCCGCTCTTTGGCAAAGCAATTGAGACGTGCGTTGAGTTTTTTGGTTTTGATCGGAACACTCCGGGCGCACGGATTTGCGGAACCGTTGTGGGCGCTACTCTGCTCTTCTGCATTATCGGGCTATTTGAAGTCGCGTTTCAGTCAGGCGTTGGCGTTATCGACGGTGTGCCGTTTTTCTCGCGTTGGGTTCGCCTCGTGGTGGGCGGATGGGCCTTTGTCGTTGTGGGCGGCTTGCTGTTTGATCCTTTTGTCGCGGCCATTGCCGCTAAAGTTACGGGCGAATAGCGCCAAGACCGGTCGCGTGGCGAAAGCCTGATCGACTGGCAGCCAAGGCCGGCCGGGGGATTGGTCGGTCTCATTTTGCCCGTGCTACCATAAACGGACATTCGTTTGATGGGGGCTGCCGTTGTCGCGCGTCTTGCAACATATGGAAATCCCGCTGCTGCTGGCAGTTCCTGCGGTGATGGCTGCAACGTTGCTGGCGGGCATTGAGCAGGCGGCGCTTGCCATGCTTGTCGTGGTGGCGCTGGTGCTTGCGCTGTTCTTTGCAGGCTACGAGGCGTCGCGACCGGGCCTGCGCCAGATTATGCCAACGCTGGTTCTGGCGGCGTTGGCCGCGGCGGGGCGCATCTTGTTTGGCCCCATTCCCGACTTTAAGCCCGTGAGCGCCATCGCCATTATCGCGGGGGCGACGCTTGGTCGCCGCAATGGTTTTATGGTTGGCGCGCTGGCGGCGCTGACCAGCAATTTCTTTTTTGGACAGGGCATGTGGACGCCGTGGCAGATGTATGCCTGGGGGCTCGTGGGATACGTTGGCGGTGCGCTGGCGCATGCCGGCGCTTTTGATCGCGCCGATGGCACCGTGCGTATGCCGGCGCTGCTGACCTACGGCTTTGCTTCGGGTTTGCTGTACGGCGTTGTGATCAACGCCTACGACATTATCGGTTTTGTTCAACCGCTCACGTGGGCGGGTGCCATGGCGCGTCTTGCCACCGCCGTACCGTTCGATATCACGCACGGCCTTGCGACCTGCGTGTTTTTGGTCGCCCTGTACAAGCCTTGGTGTCGCCGCATCAACCGAGTCGTCGTGAAGTACGGACTGTAGGGCTGGTTGCGCCGGGGCGGGAATCAATACTGCCGAAGTGCCATTTTAAAACTATGCCGGTTTACGGGGCCAGATTGGCACAAGCAGACCATGCCGGCTATTTTTGAAATAGAGCAAGCCGTTTACCTGCGGTTTTATTATTTCGGAATTGCGTATGGTTAGGGGTTCGCGATTCAGCCCCGTAAACCGGCAAAGTTTTGGAATGGCCGGCTGATATGACGGGCATCGTGGCCCTCAGAGAGCCAAATTGATCCATTTTCTTCCGTCCCCAGATGTCCCCAGGGAATCAGTTGACGGCGCTTGCTACGAAACTGGCCCATCTACTACGTTTAGCTTGATACTCCCGACCATGACCGCGTTTTATGAAAAACCGCAGGCTTTCTACCTGCGGTTTTCTTTTTGCGTTGTTCGCTGTGGTTGAGGGTGGTGGCTTAAACGTAGTAGATGGGCGTGTTTCGTGGCGGATGGGTCACGCGGATACCCCCACGAGGCCCAAAATGATCCGTTTTCCTTCGTCTCCGGGGGCAGCTGGAGTTAGAGCTCCAACGTAAGGGTGACGGGGCAGTGGTCGCTGCCGAAGATGTCGCCGCGGATGCCGGTGTCGCGTACGTTGTCGGCGATTGCGTCGCTTACCAGGAAGTAGTCGATGCGCCAGCCTGCGTTGTTCTTGCGGGCATTAAAGCGATAGCTCCACCAGCTGTAGACGCCCTCGACGTCGGGGTTTGCCGTGCGCCAGGTATCGGTAAAGCCGGCGTTGAGCAGCTCGGTAAACTTGCCGCGTTCTTCGTCCGAAAAGCCGGCGTTGCCGCGGTTGGACTTGGGGTTCTTAAGGTCGATTTCCTCGTGCGCCACGTTAAAGTCGCCGCAGGTCACGACGGGTTTGCCGGTCTCGCGCTCGAGTGCGTTCAAAAAGCCGCGGTAGGCATCGTCCCAGGCCATGCGCACATCGATGCGCGCGAGCTCATTTTGGGCGTTGGGCGTATAGACGTCGACAAACCAAAACTTGTCGAACTCGAGCGCGCAGACGCGGCCCTCGGTTGCGGCTTGGGCGACGAGCTCGCCCGCCTCGCCCTCGCCGGCGTAGGGCAGCAGTGCATCGGCGTGCAGCACGCGCAGCGGTTCCTGGCGGCTAAAGACCGCGGTGCCCGAGTAGCCCTTGCGCTCGGCGTAGCTCCAGGTTTGGTGATAGCCGGGCAGGTCGATATCGACCTGGCCCTCCTGCAGCTTGGTCTCTTGCAGCGCCAAGATATCGACGTCGAGTTCTTGCGCGATCTGGATAAAGCTCGGGTCCTTTTTGAGCACGGCGCGCAGGCCGTTGACGTTCCACGAGGCGAAAGTGTAAGTCTGAGGCATGGTGTCCTTTCGACGGGGTTGGCAGGCTTAAGATTAGCGCAACAGGGGCGGGGCGGGCCCCGCGGACGACGGCGCAATCGCGGCCGCCCCGACCAACATGGACGGAGGACAAACATGACGCAAGCGATAACAGATCCCAAGCAGGCCTCCGCCGCGCTGGCGGAGCTGTTCAATACCCACGAGCACGTGGTGTTCTTTGGCGGCGCTGGTGTTTCCACGGCGAGCGGCATCCCCGATTTTCGCAGCGTGGACGGCCTGTATCACCAGCAGTTTGCCTATCCGCCCGAGACCATGCTCTCGCATAGCTTTTACGAGACGCATCCGGCGGAGTTCTTCGACTTCTACCGCACCAAGATGATCGCGCTTAACGCTAATCCCAACCGCTGTCACACCAAGCTCGCCGAGCTGGAGCGAGCCGGCGAGCTCGACGCCGTGGTGACGCAAAACATCGACGGCCTGCATCAGATGGCAGGCTCGCAGCGCGTGTTCGAGCTGCACGGATCGGTCCATCGCAACATTTGCCAGTCGTGCGGCGCGGTCTATAGCGCCGAGTGGATTTGCTCGCGCGAGCACGAGGGCGCCGCGGGCGTGCCCGTGTGTCCTGCGTGCGGCGGGCGCATTAAGCCCGATGTGGTGCTCTACGAGGAGCCGCTCGACGAGCGCGTGCTGACCGGCGCCGTTGCCGCCATCGCCGCGGCCGATGCCCTCATCGTGGGCGGGACCTCGCTCGTGGTGTATCCGGCGGCGGGCCTTACGCGTTACTTTACCGGCGATACGCTGGCCATTTGCAATCTTGCTCCCACCGATCAGGATGCAAATGCCGACCTGCTGATTTCTTGCGACATCGCGGCCGCGTTTGCGTTCTAGCCCGTGTGCGCGGATACAATAGAAAGACTGATTGCAAAGCGACCCCGCCGCCAGCTCCCCAAGCTCGGCGGCGTGGGCATTTTAGGAGGATGTTCATGGCGAACGACAGCAAGACATGGCGGTGCGGAAAGTATGAGCTCAGCTTTGACCGTCCGCGCATCATGGGCGTCCTCAACGTGACGCCCGATTCGTTTAGCGACGGCGGGGAGCACTTCGACCCGGATGCCGCCATCGAGTACGGCCTGGCGATGCTTGACGCCGGCGCCGACATCATCGACGTGGGCGGTGAGTCCACGCGCCCCGGCTTTACCCCGGTTAATCCCGACGAGGAGGCTCGCCGCGTGCTGCCCGTGGTGCGCGCGCTGGCCAAAGAGGGCGCCATCGTCTCGATCGACACGCGCCACGTGGCGGTTGCCAAGGCGGCCGTGCGCTGCGGCGCCTCGATCGTCAACGACGTGACGGGCTTCACCGACCCCAAGATGGTCGAGTTTGTTAAGACGAGCACCTGCGGCGTCATCGTGATGCATGCCGGCGAGGTCGCCGCGCCTACACGCACGCACGCAACGGTGCAGCTCGATACCTCGGCTGCGGCGTTTGTTGCCGAGAAGGCGCGCGAGGCGGCTGCCGAGGCCGCGCGTGAGGCTGAGAAGCCGGCTCGCCGCCGTCGCGGCAAGTTGCTGGGCGAGCCTAAGCCGGAGGCCAAGCTTCCGGGCGGCGTGGTGCAGCCCTCGTTGCCGTTTGGCGATCCGGAGCCCGCGACCGAGCCTGCAAGCGAGCAGGAGACGCCGGCCGCCGAGCAGGCTGCTGCCGCCGAGACCGTCGCGCCCGCGCCCGAGGCCACCGAGGCCGCATCGGAGCCCAATGACCGCCTGGCCGCCATGATGCGCCGCAGCGCCCGCCGCGAGGAAGCCTACGTGCCCACCTCGCAGCTCCGCCGCTTCACCCTGCCCGATTCGGCGCCCATCATGCGCCGCGTCATGGGCTTTCTGTCCGACCAGGCCCGCGCGCTCATCCACGCCGGCGTGTCGCGCGACCGCATCTGCATTGATCCCGGTCCGGGCTTTGGCAAGACGGCCAACGAGGACATCGTCATCCAGCGCGAGACTGCCAAGATGGCGTCACTGGGTTATCCGCTCATGTGCGCCGTATCGCGCAAGCGCTTTGTGGGCGCCGTCTCGGGCGTGACCGAGGCCGCCGAGCGCGATGCCGCTACGTTTGGCGTGTGCCTGGGCGCCATCCAGGCCGGTGCCAACATTGTGCGCGTGCACGACGCCGCGGGCTTTGCGCAGTTCCTGAACGGCTACTGGGCGGTTGCCAAGCCGCAGCCGCGCCGCGCGTTTGTGGCCGTGGGCTCCAACCTGGGGCATCGCTGTGACAACATCCGCGCCGCACGCGACATGATCGCCGAGATTCCACTCACCTGCGTGTCCAACTCCTCCAAGATCTACGAGAGCGAGCCGGCCTACGAGACGCGCCAGGACGCGTTTGCCAACGCCGTCATCGAGATTAAGACCGAGCTGGCTCCGCTGGTGCTGCTTGACGAGCTCATGAAGATCGAGGCCGAGCTGGGCCGCGACCGTTCCAAGAAGGCCAAGGCCAACGGCCCGCGCACCATCGACTTGGACCTGCTGTGGATGGACGGCGAGACCCACGGCGGCAAGAAGCTGCGCCTGCCGCATCCGCTGATCGGCGAGCGTGACTTTGTGCTGGTGCCGCTCGAGGACCTGATGCACGACCCGGCTCGGTTCTTCCGCTACAACGGCGTCGAGGTCAAGGAGCCCGAGGATCGCGTGGGCCATATCGTGGGCGAATTGGGGCGTATGTAGATGATCGAGATGAATGCTGTTGCCGCTGGCACCGAGCTCGACGCGGCGCGTGACGCGGGCCGCGAGGGCGTGTCCGCGGGCTGGTGCGCGTGGAGCGTGGGCGATGCTTCGCTGACGTTTTCGCTGGTTGTGCGCCCCGATGTGAACATGCACGCCTTCCACGGCCTGCCATTTGTAGCTGCAATGGGCATGATGGATGCGCTCGCGGGCACGGCCGCAACGCCGGGCCTGGGGCTTGCCGGCAAGGTAGGCATCCAGTGGCCGAGTGACATCGTGTGCGGCGCGCCTGCGTTTGAGACGTCGCTCGCGCGCGTCGCCGTCAACGGCGGTGCCGGTGCTGCGGGCATGTTCGGTGCCGTGACGGTGGATATTGAGCGTTCGGCGTTGAGCGAGCTCGGTGTAGATGTGGCTGACGAAGCGCTGATCGAGGCATTGGCCGCCGCTGTGCTGACCCGCGTTGACGCCTGGGCGGTTGCCGCCAACACGCCGCAGGGCGCTGCCGGCCCGCTGGCTCCGGTGTTGGGCGAGTACTTTGACATGGTGCCACTGCTGGGTCGTCAGGTCGCGGCGGTGTCGCCCAACGGTTTGCCGCTTGCGGTCGGTGTGTTTGCGGGCCTGGACATCTGGGGTCGCGCGACCATCAAGACCGATGCCGGCGAGCAGGAGTTTCCGCCCGAGGCCGTACGGATTCGCGGACTGTAACGCGAGGCGCCCGCGCTCAAAGATAACGATGACAACGAAGCCCTCTTCGGCCTGTGCTGGGGAGGGTTTCGCCTATCTGGGGAATGGGTTGCCAGCGCCCTATTCCTCAAAACTGAAAAATTTTCGTTTTTGAGGAATAGGAAACATGCACGATATCGCTGTGCTGGGTGTATTCGAGGAGCCGCTATTCCTCATAATTGAAAATAATTCAGTTTTGAGGAATAGGCTTGGCGAACGTTTGCGGGGGCTGTGGCATCGGGCATGCTCGACTTAAGCCCCTGTCCTACCCCAGCTTCTGCATGCGGCGGTAGATTTCGCAGATGCCCTTGATGGTGAGTTGCCCGTCGACCACGTCGAAGGCATCGGTCGAATCGGCGACAATGCCGGCGAGACCGCCCGTGGCGATAACGGTGGCATCCTCGCGGCCCAGCTCGCGCTTCATGCGCGTGACCAGGCCCTCGGCCATGGCGGCGGCGCCCATCACGGCGCCGACCTTGATGCACTCTTCGGTGTCGCGACCGATGGCGTGTTCGGGCGCCTCGAGCGGCACGCTGGCGAGCTTGGCGGCACGGGCGGCAAGCGCGTCCATGGAGATGCGGATGCCCGGCGCAATCGCCCCGCCAATGTAATAACCGTCCTCATCGATGACGTCGATATTGGTCGCGGTGCCAAAGTCCACCACGATTGCCGGCGCGCCGTAGAAAGTCTCGGCCGCAACGGCGTTGGCGACGCGGTCGGCACCTACGGCTTGGGGGCGCGCCGCGCGCAGCTTGGTCACGGCAGCCGTCTGCGGCCCGATGACGATGGCATCCGCCGCGATGCGGTCGGCCACGGCGTGCCACTCGCGCGAGAGCTGCGGCACCACGCCCGCAAAGGCGATCGCATCGACCGCATCGAGCGAGAGGCCGTACATCTTAAAGAAACCCATCAGGCGCACGTGGATCTCGTCGGCGGTATAGGAGCGGTCGGTGGGCATGCGCCACGACTGCACCAGCTCGTCTCCGTCAAACAGGCCCATGGCCGTCTGCGTGTTTCCCATATCGATAGCGAGCAGCATGTCTACTCCCGGTGTCGGCATAAAAGGACGCGCACCATTGTATACGTGCCATCGACGGCGCTCGGCTGTGATTCGTTTACGGTGATAAGGGCTGAGAGGTTTAAATATGAAGGAATTATGCTCTACGAGATTTTCCTTGCCGTTTACCGAACTCCCACGTAATATTCTTTCTTGCGCACATGAGGCGCCCAGACATTGCGGGGTGGAGCAGTCTGGTAGCTCGCCGGGCTCATAACCCGGAGGTCGTAGGTTCAAATCCTGCCCCCGCGACCAAGAACTTGCAGCTCGTCGGCCTAGCCGGCGAGCTTTTTTGTTATTCCGGGACCGTGTTTTTCGGTCCAATTCTCAGCCTCTCAAACAAAATCTCGATCTGTAACATCTAGACCCGATTTGGGCGG
>DAWCEJ010000208.1:0-2195 GCA_052274955.1 Collinsella sp. | reverse complement strand
GAGCATCGTCAACAGCCTCGACGGCCTTAACGGCGGCGTCGAACACGCCGGTGTGACCAACCATGTCGCAGTTCGCGAAGTTCACGATGTAGAAATCAGCGCGATCCTCGTTAATAGCGGCGACGAGCTTCTCGGTAACCTCGGGAGCGCTCATCTCGGGCTGCAGATCGTAGGTAGCAACCTTGGGGGAAGCGACGAGCACGCGCTCCTCGCCCTCCTTGGGCTCCTCGATGCCGCCGTTGAGGAAGAACGTCACATGGGCGTACTTCTCGGTCTCGGCGGTGTGCAGCTGCTTCAGGCCATTGGCGGCGATAACGTCGGCCAGAACGTTCTCGGGGAACGTCTTGGGGAAGGCGACCTCGACGTCAAACGTCGGATCGTACTCGGTCATCGTCACAAAGTGCGAAAGCTTAATCTGCTCGCGCTCAAAGCCGTCGAACTCCTTGTCCGTGAACACGCGAGTCATCTGACGAGCGCGGTCGGGACGGAAGTTGAAGAAGATGGCCGCGTCGCCCTCGTGAATGCCCTCGTTGTGGGCAGCGAAGGGCTCGACGAACTCGTCGCCGCGCGGATCCTTCTCGTAGTAGGCCTTGATACCGGCAACGGGGTCGGTATCGGCATCGGACGCGTTGACCATGACGTCGTAGGCACGCTGGATGCGCTCCCAGCGGTTGTCGCGGTCCATGGCCCAATAGCGGCCCGAAACGGTGGCAACGCGAGCGTCGCAACCGGTCTCCTCGGAGATCTTAGCCAGGAAAGCGCAGAACTCGCTCATGTAGCCGGCACCGGACTGCGGGTCGACGTCGCGGCCATCCATGAAGGCGTGGACGCGAACGGTCTTGACGCCATGCTGGGCAGCCATCTTGACCAGAGCCTCGACGTGGTTCATGTGAGAATGAACACCGCCAGGGCTCATAAGGCCCATGAGGTGCAGGGTCTTGCCTTCGGCCTTGACGTCGTCCATAGCCTTGACGAAGACCTCGTTCTTGGCGATGGAGCCGTCCTTGATGGCGTTGTTGATGCGCGAAAGCTCCTGGAACACGATGCGGCCGGCACCGATGTTGAGGTGACCCACCTCGGAGTTGCCCATCTGGCCGTCGGGAAGGCCCACGTCCTCGCCCGAAGCACCGAGCGTGGTGTGAGGATACTTCTCGTACAGGCTATCAAGGAAGGGCGTCTTGGCAGCGGCGACGGCGTTCTCGCCATCAGCCGGAGCAAGGCCGCAGCCATCCATGATGATCAGGAGTGCAGGAAGATGACGCTGTGCCATATGTCCTACTCGCCTGCCTTGACGACCATAGAGGCGAAGTCGGCAGCCTTGAGCGAAGCGCCGCCCACGAGGGCGCCGTCAACGTCAGGCTTGGCGACGAGCTCGGCAATGTTGCCGGGCTTAGCGGAACCACCGTACAGGACGCGGATACCGTCGGCGAGCTCCTCGCCGAACATCTCCTTGAGGGTCTCACGGATAGCGCCGCAGACCTCCTGAGCGTCCTCGGCGGTAGCGGTCTTGCCGGTGCCGATAGCCCAGATGGGCTCGTAGGCGACGACGACCTGCTTGGGGCAGGTGATCTCAAGACCAGCAAGGCCAGCCTTGACCTGGTTCACGACGTGCTCGACATAGGTGCCAGCCTCGCGGACCTCGAGGGACTCGCCGCAGCAGAAGACGGGAACAAGACCGGCGGCAACGAGGGCCTTGGCCTTCTTGTTCTGATCCTCGTCGGTCTCGTGGAAGTAGTCGCGACGCTCGGAGTGGCCGATGATGCAGTAGGTGCAGCCAGCGGACTTGAGCATGTCGCAAGAGGACTCACCGGTGAAGGCACCCTTGGCCTCCCAGTACACGTTCTGTGCACCGAGGGCGATGGGGGCAGCCTGAATGCGGTCATGAACCGTGGTGATGTCAATGGTCGGAGGGCAGACGAGCACCTCGACGCCAGCCGGAACCTCGGGCAGAGCCTGAGCCAGCTCGTCGGCGAGCTTGGCGGCCTCGGCGACGTCGTTGTTCATCTTCCAGTTACCAGCGATAAGAAGGGTGCGATTAGGCATCGAGAAGCGCCTCCACTCCGGGCAGGGCCTTACCCTCGACGAGCTCCATGGAAGCGCCACCACCGGTGGAGATCCAGCTCATCTTGTCGGCCAGGTTGAACTTGTTGACAGCCGCGACAGAGTCACCACCGCCGATGATCGAGGTGCAGTCG
>DAWCEJ010000207.1:0-8015 GCA_052274955.1 Collinsella sp. | reverse complement strand
TTATGGGGAGATGATTCACATGCAGATCAACAAGGTCGCCTTCATCGGCAAGGGCGGCGTGGGCCTGCTCTACGGCAGCATGATCGCCCAAGCGCTCGGCAACGACGCCGTCGAATACGTTATGGACGACGCGCGCTTTGAGCGCCATGCGAACGATGCGCTCACCGTCAACGGCAAGCCCTGCGCGCTCAAGTCCGTCCGCGCGAGCGAGGCGACGCCCGTCGACCTGGTCATCCTCACGGTCAAGACAACCGGGCTCGATGTGGCGCTCAAAACCCTGGAAAGCGTCGTGGGACCCGACACGCTGATCGCATCGCTGTGCAACGGCATCACGAGCGAGCAGAAGATTGCCGAGCGCTTTGGCTGGGAGCACACCGTCCTTGGTATCTGCCAGGGCATGGACGCCGTATTCCTCAACGAGGAGCTCACCTATACCAATGCCGGCGAAATCCGCTTTGGTGCGGCAGCGGGCACCGACCCCGCAACCGTTATCGCCATCGACGAGCTCTACACGCGTTGCGGCATCGCCCATACCGTCGAGCACGACATCGCACATCGCATGTGGGCCAAACTCATGCTCAACGACGGCATCAACCAGACCTGTATGGCCTACGGCGGCACCTACGGAAGCGCTACGGAGCAGGGCTCCGAGCAGCTCCGCAGTTTTGTCTCCGCCATGCGCGAGACGCTTGCAGTCGCCAATGCCGAGGGTATCGAGCTCACCGAGGCAGACCTAACGCAGATGGTGCGTCTCATAAAAGGGCTCGATCCCGCCGGCATGCCCTCGATGGCGCAAGACCGCATCGCTCAACGCAGAACCGAGGTCGAGGAATTTGCGGGTACCATCTGCCGCCTCGCGGCCAAGCACGGTATCCAGGTGCCGCAAAACGAATGGCTCTATTCGCGCATCCGCGAAATCGAGGCCAGCTGGTAACGCCGCCGCACCGCATCCAACAGTCTCAATAGCAAAAACCGCCGCAAAGGGCACTCCCCTTGCGGCGGCTTCCTTCTTCATCTATGGGCAAAACCAGCTTCACAACGGTTAGCGCCGCACCTGCGGCGTCTCGTCCTCGTCATCGCGGCAAAGGGTCACGCCCGCACTTCCCAGCAGCGCTGCTGCGATGAGCGCGCCGACCACAATAGGAGCAGCCCCGCACGAACCCTGCATGCCTGCGACAAACGCAGCTGTAGGGCCAAGACAGCCAAGTACCAATGCGACGGCGGCGATAGCGATATCTCGAGCGTTCATGAGACCACTTCCTCCACGAGAAAGACCTTATTTCTCATGAACCAGTGTGCCCCGCATGCATACGCCCAGCGTACCGCCACGGTAAGGGCTCTGTTAACTCAAACGCACATAAAGAAAGGGCGGCTTTACGTTGCCTAAAAGCTCAGTAAAGACGCCCGCCCATCATGTGCCTATTTTGCTCTGATGGCAGATTACCAACCGGTATAGTAGTCGGTGGTTCCGGCAGCACAGCCGGAGTCATAGACCTTGCACTCGCCCTTGGAACCGGTAAACGTGGAGCCTTGGGCCTTATCGCCCGCGGCAACGACGTAGTAGCCATCGGAATCGCGCCAAAAGCCCTCGGAATCCTGCGTCCATTCGCCCGTGCGGTGGTGATACAACACGTTGCTGCTGTAATAAGTCTCGCGGCGGCCGTTATAGTTATTGACGCCGCTCGAGCGCGTCAGACCCGAGCCGTTCGCGTAATACGCAGCAGACGTGTAAGACAAGCCGGAGCCGGCGTTGTAATACGAAGCCTGAACGGCCTCGGCGGCCTCGGCCTCGGCTGCGGCGGCCTCGAGCGCTTCGCGCTTGGCATTCTCAAGCGCAGTGCGCAGCTCATCGAGCTCGGTCGACTTCGTGTCGACCTCCCCCATCGTCAACAGACTACCCGCACCGTCGATACAACCCTGCAGCACAGCGCGCTCGTCATCGGTAGCATAGTCGCCATACATATTCATAATGATCTGAGCGCGCATCTCAAGGGAATCGCGCTTGGCCTCCATCGAGGCGTTCCACTCCTGCATGGAACCATAACCATCGCCGCGATAATCAACGGGCTGTACCAGCGTCGCCTCGGACGGCGTAGATCCAACCGTATCGGACAGTGTTGCCGCGTGGGCATCAGTTGCGCCGGCGCCTGCCAAAAGTGCCACGGTCAGAGCGGCGGAAAGGGCAGCGGCTTTCGGTTTTCGTGAATCGATCCTCATGTAGCTGGAAACCTCCGTAGTGCGTTTTTGCTGCGTTTGAGCTGCGTGTGATTCGATCGCGCTGCATAGTACCCCGAGCAATTCGCGACCTGCGGTTTTTCTCAAAAGGTGCACGTCAATTGCGTAAAACTCACATCCTCTCAACAGGAGTTTTCCACAACTCGAATGCATAAAGCCTCTCAAAAACCCTGTTTTGGCGCCCTCGCTATGCAAAAAAGGCGCCTGTGCAAACATTATTCGCACAGGCGCCTTGAGCAGGCATTTTATGCAGCTATACCTATCGAGTCGCAAGGGGTCCTTGCACAAGTCGCCTTACTCGTCCAGTGCGGCGAAGGCCTGCTTCAGATCCCAAATGATGTCCTCGGCGTTCTCGGTACCGATGGAAAGACGGATCGTGGAGGGCGTGATGTTCTGCTCGGCGAGCTCCTCGGCAGAGAGTTGGGAGTGCGTGGTGGTAGCCGGGTGCACGACGAGCGACTTGACGTCGGCCACGTTGGCGAGCAGCGAGAACACCTGCAGGTGGTCGATGAACTTCCAAGCCGCCTCCTGGCCGCCCTTGATCTCGAAGGTAAAGATCGAGGCGCCGCCGTTGGGGAAGTACTTCTGATAGAGCTCATGATCGGGGTGCTCAGGCAGGCTCGGGTGGTTCACCTTGGCAACATGGCTGTCGCCGTTCAGAAACTCGACGACCTTCTTGGTGTTCTCGACATGACGGTCAACGCGCAACGACAGAGTCTCGGTGCCCTGGAGCAGGACCCAGGCGTTGAACGGGCTGATGCAGGCGCCCTCGTCACGCAGCAGGATAGCGCGGACATAGGTCGCGAAGGCGGCGGGACCGGCAGCCTCGGCAAACGAAACACCGTGGTAGGAGGGGTTGGGCTCAGCGATCTGGGCGTACTTTCCGCTCGCCTTCCAATCGAAGTTACCGCCGTCGACAATCACACCGCCCAGCGAGGTACCGTGGCCGCCGATGAACTTGGTTGCGGAGTGGACGACGATGTTGGTGCCATGCTCCAGCGGACGGAACAGATACGGGGTGCCGAAGGTGTTGTCGACGACAACCGGCAGACCGTGCTTCTTGGCGATCTCGGAGATGGCGTCGATGTTGGGGATGTCGGAGTTGGGGTTGCCGAGCGTCTCGAGATAGATGACCGTGGTGTTGTCCTTGATGGCACCCTCGACCTCTTCCAGGTTATGGGCATCGACAAACGTGGTCTCGACGCCAAACTGGGAGAGCGTATGCTCCAGCAGGTTGTAGGAGCCACCGTAAATGGTCTTCTGAGCCACCACGTGGTCACCGGCCTGGGCAAGAGCCTGCAGGGTATAGGTGATGGCAGCAGCACCGGAGGCGACGGCAAGACCTGCCACGCCACCCTCGAGGGCGGCGATACGGTCCTCGAAGACGCCCTGGGTGGAGTTGGTCAGACGGCCGTAGATGTTACCGGCATCGGCAAGACCAAAGCGGTCGGCGGCGTGCTGGGAGTTGCGGAACACATAGCTCGTGGTCTGGTAGATAGGCACGGCACGGGAGTCGGATGCAGGATCGGCGCTCTCCTGGCCAACGTGCAGCTGCAGGGTATCGAAACCAAAGGTGTGCTCGGGGTTGTTGATGAACTGGCTCATGATGATCTCCTTGATCGAACAAAAGTAAATAAAAAGAGAGAAGTAAGTCGCTGTCTCCTGATCACGCCGACGGGCGCAAACAGGAGCCCGGCATTCGTCTTGGTAAGCAATTCATATGCGGGCCTCCTTTCGCATCCCGGTTCCGTGGTTGGCTTAATTACCTACCACCTTTGTGTGTTTTGAATAGTACGAGCATTGTTTCCCTCGGTCAATCACTTAAAAGCGCTAACCTGTTATCTGTTTTATAGATAACAATCGAAAGGACGAGCGCCGATGACCCTCCAGCAGCTTCGTTTTCTGATTGCCGTGGCAGAGTCCGGCTCAATCAACGCCGCAGCTCAGCGCCTCTATACTGCTCAGTCCAACATCTCAAACGCCGTCAAAAGCCTGGAGCAGGAACTTCATATCGAAATTTTTACGCGCTCTAGCCGCGGTGTTGCACTCACCAACGACGGCACCGAGCTTTTGGGCTATGCGCGCCAGGTCGTAGAGCAGGCCGACATGCTCGAGGCACGCTACGAGGACGGCGGTACACCTCAGGCCCGCCTTGCCATCTCGGCCCAACACTACGCGTTTTCGGTCGAGGCCTTTGTCAACGTGGTCGAGCGCTGCCGCGACAGCAAGTTCGAGTTCATCATGCGCGAGACCACCACAGCGCAGATCATCGACGACGTGCGCGCGTTTCGCAGCGATATCGGCATTCTGTATCTGGATGACTTTAACGCCCGCGTTCTGCAGAAGGCCTTCGCCGATGCCCGCGCAAGCTTCCATCCCCTCTTCGACGCGACGGTCCACGTCTTCGTTAGCGAGCGCCACCCGCTCGCACGCCGCCCTCAGCTGTCCCTCGCCGACCTCACGCCCTATACGCGCTACAGCTTTGAGCAGGGAACCTCAAACTCCTTCTATTACGCCGAGGAACCTTTTAGCTATATCCCTTGCGACCGCAACATACGAATCTCGGACCGCGGAACACTTACTAACTTACTCATCACGTCGAACGGTTACACCCTGTCGACCGGCGTCCTCTCCAATGAAATGCAATGGGGTATGGCATCGATCCCGTTAGCAGACGCCCCAACGATGCACGTAGGCTATATCATGCACGACGAGCGCAAGCCCTCTCCCCTCTTGCAGCAATACCTCGATGAGCTCAACCGCATCATCCATGCCAACCAACTGTCGGAAGACGGGGTAGAAATCGTAGATTGTTAGCCCTTCGCGGGCATGGCGCTACAATGGTCACTCGCACGAAATACACCCAACGAAAGGAAGCCCGTGAAGGTCATCATCTATACCGACGGCTCGGCCCGATCAAATCCGGGACGCGGCGGCTACGGCGCCGTGCTCAAATACACCAACCCCGCCGGCAAGACCTTCACCTCCGAGCTTTCGCGCGGCTACGCCAAGACCACCAACAACCGCATGGAGCTCATGGCGGTCATCGTGGCGCTCGAGGCACTCAACCGCCCCTGCGAGGTCGAGGTCCATTCCGATTCGCAGTACGTCGTCAACGCCTTCAACAAACACTGGATCGACGGCTGGAAAAAGCGCGGGTGGAAAACTGCCAACAAGCAACCCGTCAAGAACCGCGACCTGTGGGAGCGCCTGCTTGCCGCAAAAAGCAAGCACAAAGTGGAATTCATCTGGGTTAAGGGCCACGCCGGCCATGAGCTCAACGAGCGCTGCGACGAGCTTGCCACCACGGCGGCCGACGGCAGCAACCTCGATATCGACGCCGGCTTTAACGAGAGCGACCTGTAACGGCGTTTTCGCACGCTATTTCCTGCCCCCTCGCGCTACACTCATCCTGTAAACCGAACGGCACGAGGGGGATACATGCTGCGTATAGCGACCATCGGCACATCCATGATTACCGACGACTTTATCCAGGTCGTCAACGCCAACGACCAAACTGCGTTTGTGGGCACGCTCTCGCGCGATGCAGATCGCGGCGCCGCCTTCACCGCTAAGCATGGTGGCGAGCGTAACTTCACCGCGCTTGACGAGCTTGCGTCCGCTGCCGACGTCGACGCCGTCTACATCGGCAGCCCCAATGCGCTCCACTACGAGCAGGCGCTCGCCTGTATCACCGGCGGCAAGCACGTTATCGTCGAAAAGCCTTTTTGTGCCACCGAGGCACAGGCGTTCGAGGTCTTTCGCGCAGCCGAGGCGGCGGGCGTCGTAGCCCTCGAGGCCATGCGTCCCCTCCATGACCCCGCTTTCCACGCCATCGAGGACGCCCTGGGTGAGATCGCCCCCATCCGCCGCGCCTCATTGCGCTTTGGCAAATATTCCTCGCGCTACAACGAGATTCTCGCGGGACACGCCACCAATATCTTCGACTGCAATATGGCATCGGGTTCCCTCATGGATATTGGCGTCTACACCGTCGAGCCCATGGTCGAGATCTTCGGCATGCCCTCCGGCCTTACGAGCATGGCTACTCTGCTCGACCCCACCACGCAAGAGCTCACCCATGGCCCCATCGATGGCTGCGGCTCCATCCTCGCCAGCTACGGCGGCGGCCGTATCTCCGTCGAGCTCGCGCACTCCAAAATTACGAATGACCTACTGCCCTCGCAGATCGAAGGCGAGCGTGGCACTATCCAGATTGACCATCTGTCCACGCCCCGCAACGTCCGCATCGACTATCGCGGCGACGTCGTACGCGGCTCGGCGACCGAGGCGCCGCGCGAACAGAGCGACAACGGCCGCATGCTCGACCTGCCCAAATCGAGCAACACCATGGAATACGAACTCGCAGACTTTATCACCGCCATCGGCGGCATCGATAACGTCAAGGAAGAGATTTGGGAGACCCCGGCGGGACGTCACGAGCTTGGCCACTACCGCGATGTCACGCTCGTCTCACTGCGCATCATGGATGCCGTGCGTCAGCAGGCGGGTATCGCCTTCCCCGCTGACTCTAACAAGCAGGCATAGCGATGGGTTTTTTCGACAAGCTTTTCTCGGGCGTCACCGGCGGCAGCCGCGAACCCCAAAAGCCCTCTGGCGTCGAGCTTGAGCTGCGCCGTAGGCTCACCGTGCTCGCAAGCGACGAGGCCACTCAAGACGCCCCGCAGCGCTATTTCCTGCGGTGGGAGGGACAGGTCCAGGGCGTCGGTTTCCGCTTCACCAACACCAACCTCGCACAGGCGCGCTCCCTCACCGGCTGGGTGCGCAATATGGAAGACGGCTCGGTTGAGATGGAGCTACAGGGCACGCCGGCAAACATCGTGTCTCAGCTCGAGGCGCTTCATGCCTCCTACGAGCGCATGGGAACGCGTTTTCGCCTCGCAGACGCCCAGACCCGAGCCCCACTTGCCAATGAAGACGGTTTCATTCCTCGTTATTAGTATTGTGTGCTAAATACGGTATCATTTACCTACGACCGTTGATAGAAAAGAGGCGAGGCGCATGGCGGTGCAAAGAAGGAATACCAGGCAGCGAAAGCTGGTTCTTGACGCCGTGCGCCAAAGCTATAACCATCCCACCGCCGACGAAATCTACAACGTCGTGCGTGCGCAGGATGACAAAATCAGCCGCGGTACGGTCTACCGCAACCTCAATCTCTTGGCCGACGCCGGAGAAATCCTCTCGATCAAGACACCGGGCGGGAGTCGCTTCGATCGCACCATCGAGCCGCATGCGCATATCATCTGCACCTCGTGCAGCCGCGTCATCGACGTACCGCTCCCCTTCGATGCCCAGCTCGACGCCAAGGCGTCCGAGCAAATCGGCTGGCACGTCACGTCGCACTACACCATCTTCGAGGGTCTCTGCCCCGACTGCCGGTAGATGTTTGGGACATGCCTACTCAGCAAGTAGACGACGCAGCTCTTCTTCGACCGTGCACACGTAGCGGACACGGTCATTGACACCGCGCATGCTGGGATTGCAGCTTTCCATCAGATAGGGATGGCCCACCACGTTGAGCATGTCGCGATCGTTTTCGTTATCTCCAAACGCCATCATTTCGTCAGGCGAGATCCCCAGTGCACGGCCATAATCGGCAAGCGCGGACCCCTTGCCCGAACCGAAACCGATAAAGTCCGTCCATTCGGTTCCCGACGTCATCACGTCAACACGGTCGCTAAAGAGGCACTCAAAATACTCCAGCGCCGCCGGCTGCTCCGCCTCGGGCGTCTGGAAGGCAATCTTAATGACATCCTCGT
>DAWCEJ010000206.1:0-3707 GCA_052274955.1 Collinsella sp. | reverse complement strand
TGTATAAGAGACAGGCCAAAGGCCAGGGCAAAGTGCTCGGCGTTGAGCTGGCCGGATACGGTAAGGCTCGCGGGCTTTCCAAAGAAGTCCTGGCTCCAGTCAACCTCGCCGGACTCGGTGAGGGGCGGATTTTTGGGGGCGAGCGTGGTCACGCGGAACATCTCGCCGGCGCCCTCGCAGTCACTCGTGGTGATGATGGGGGTGTTGACGTAGACAAAGCCCTGTTCCTGGAAGAAGCGGTGGATGGCGGCAGCCGCGACAGAGCGGATGCGGAACACGGCACGGAACAGGTTGGTGCGCGGGCGCAGGTGCTGATGGGTGCGCAGGAACTCGACGGTTGCGCGCTTCTTCTGCAGCGGGTAATCCGGGGCACTGACGCCCTCGACCTCGATGGAGGTGGCAGAAAGCTCGAAAGGCTGGGGCGCATCGGGGGTCAGCTTGACGGTGCCGGTGCAAATGAGTGCGGCCGAGACGTTTTGATGGGCGATCTCGTCGTAGTTGTCGAGTGCCTCGCGGTTCATGACGACCTGCAAGTCGCGGAAGCAGCTGCCGTCGTTGAGCGTGACAAAGCCAAAGTTCTTCATGTCGCGGATGGACTTGACCCAGCCGGCGACGGTGACGGTCTGGCCGCCAAGCGACTCGGCATCGGCGTAAAGCTGCGCGATTTTGGTGCGGTTCACGTATCCTCCCATAACGGTTGAATGATAGTTATCCATACAGTTCGATATTCTAGCAGCTCGGCTCATTTGGGCTATACAGATAAGGCATTGGCGGGATGGTTTTTCAAACGAAAAGCGCCCGCGGCCAAATGGTCGCGGGCGCTTGACGAGGTGCCTTTTGGTTGTGTGGCGCGGGGCCTGGCTACTTGGTCTTGGCAACCAGCAGCGGGTCGCCAAGCTTGACGAGCGGGTTGCCGCCGATAAGCGTTCCAGACTCGCCGACATGGTCGATGCTCTTAAGACGATCGAGCTCGGAGACGATGACGGTCACGATGTCCTCGTGGCCGGCGGCCTTGATGGCCTCGCGATCGAAGCTGATGAGCGGCTGGCCGGCCTTGACCACATCGCCCATCTCGACAAAGCGGGCAAAACCCTTGCCGTTCATTTCCACGGTGCCCAGGCCAACATGGATGAATACGCGCAGACCGTCCTCGGTAATCATGCCGATGGAGTGGTTGGTGACAGTGGTGGCGCCGATGCGGCCGTTGGCGGGCGCATAGATGGTGCCGGTAATGGGCTCGATGCCATAGCCCTGGCCAAGCATGCCCGAGGCGATCGTCTCGTCGGGAACCTCGTCCAGGCTGACGAGCACGCCGTTGACGGGGGCATAGATGACGCCTTCGCGGGTGGCGAAGCTTGCTGCGGGCGGAACGGACGCCTCGCCGGTCGAGGTGAAGGTGGACTTAAGCGAATCGAGCAGACCCATAGTTGCCTCCAACTTAAATAGGCGCATATCGCGCGTTTGGTTTGCCGGAAACGTTTCATATCTGTTTCGCGGCTTGGTCAACACCCCCTATTCTACGCTGCTCAGCGATACCTCTGAGCTGGGATTATGTGATATATCAGTTGAAGGGAAACTTATTGCTGGCGTGTTTCTGCGTCACGGGTTCAAGTGGGGTACGCTTGAAGGCGAAAAACAATGGCGCTTAATTTGCGCGAAGGGAGCACATATGATTGTCGAGAACCATGCGCTGTGGGGCGAGGAGCCGACCGAGGAATATCCGGCGACGTTTACGTATTTGGGTGCCGAACCGCTGCCCGATAAACCGAATGGCCGCCGCCCTGCCGTGATTATCTGCGGCGGAGGTGCGTTTACGCATATCGCTCCGCATGAGCAGGATCCCGTGGCGTTTGCGTTTTTGGATCACGGTTACCAGGCCTTTGTGCTCAACTATGTGACGAGCGGCACGGGTGACGTAAGTTTTCCGCACCCCCAGGCAGATCTTGCCAAGATGGTCGCCACGGTGCGAGCGAATGCCGACGAGTGGCATGTCGATCCCAAGCGCGTGTGTGTCGTGGGCTTTTCTGCGGGCGGTATGATCTGCGCCTCGCTGGCAACGCAATGGAAGGCTGGTCCCTTCGCGGGCCTGGCAGGGGCGCGTCCGGACGACATTCGTCCCGATGCCGTGGTGCTGGGCTATCCGCTGCTCGACTTTGCCTATGTGCGCGACATGCAGACGCGCGACCCGCGCATCGACCTGCGCGTGCCAAAGACGGGCGGCAAGACGGGGCGCGATCTGCTCAACGCCTACCTGTCGATGGTGACGGGTGGCGAGGCAACTGACGAGCATTTGGCCGATATCTGCCCCACCACACATGTTTCGCGTCAGATGCCCCCGACCTTTGTGTGGGGTGTGTCCGATGATAAGACGGCGCCGATCGCACAGGTCTATCCGTTTGCGCAGCGCATGGCCGAGGAGGGCGTCGCTTGCGAGATGCACGTCTTTGACCAGGGCGGTCACGGCCTTTCGCTCGGCAACGCCAACACCGCGGTCGACAACGAGGACAAGCAGGTGGCAGTCCGTCCTTGGATCCGCCTAGCCTTCCGCTTCCTGGAGCGCCATATGTAAAAGTAGACTACTTGCCCGTTTCAAAAAGTCTGCTTAGAGGAGGAGCCATGCTTGAGGGTACGTATGTGGTTTCGGCCCAGACGCCGGTGGGGAGTAAACGCGGCGAGGTGACGTTTTCACATGGGGTGAACGGCGTGCTCAGGGCAGTACTAAACGTCAGGGGTCTCAATATCGCTCTCTCGAGTGCCCGCGCTGAAGGCGATTTCTTTGAACTCTCGGGTTCTATCTCCCATGTCTTGATGGGCAAGGCGCCCTTTGCATGCACGGGGTCAGTCGAGGGTGATCGACTCACTGCTACCGCGCGGTCGGGTTCCGTTTCGATCTCGCTGAGCGGTATGCGCAAAGAGCTTTCGGGGCGCACCGCATAAAGTTTGCGCAGGTAAACATCGGTATTTGACTTTATAAAATAGTTCAGAGCGCTATCATTTGTCGTTACGAGTTGGTTAGCCCCGGTAAACGGTTAACCGCGTCTAACGAAAGGATGAGCGCGTGAAGCTCGATACACTCGAGATTGGAAAGGACGCCGTTGTCGCATCGGTGGCATCGGACGATCAGGCACTCCGACAGCATATTTTGGACATGGGCCTAACTCCGGGCACCGAAGTTACCATGATGAAGTATGCCCCCATGGGCGATCCGCTCGAGATTCGCCTGCGCGGCTACGAGTTGACGCTGCGCAAGGACGATGCTGCTCGCATCGAGCTCGTGGGTGTTCACGACACCGATACGGGTCCGCGCACTAACGCCGCAATCGGCACGACGGAGCACCCGGCACTTGGCGAGGGGACGTATTCGCCCCGTGCGGCAAAAACGGCCGTGCCCGAGGGCGCACCGCTGCATTTTGCCCTCGCCGGCAACCAAAACTGCGGTAAGACCACGCTGTTCAACCAGCTTACGGGCTCCAACCAGCACGTCGGTAACTTTCCCGGCGTGACGGTCGACCGCAAGGACGGCACCATCCGTAACCATCCCGAGGCAAGCGTTACCGACCTGCCCGGCATCTATTCGCTGTCTCCGTACACGGGCGAAGAGATCGTCAGTCGCCAATTTATCCTGGACGAAAACCCCGACGCCATCATCGACATCATCGACGCTACTAATATCGAACGCAACCTGTACCTGACGCTGCAGCTTATGG
>DAWCEJ010000205.1:0-1499 GCA_052274955.1 Collinsella sp. | reverse complement strand
GCGGCGCCAGCGCCTACGTGGCATGGGGCATCGTCGCTCTCATCCCGTTCGTAGGCCTCATTGCCTACTTGGTCCTGCGTCCGCACTCCTACGCGTCCGACCGCGAGGAGCAGGAGCTGGACATGGCCCTGCGCGAGCGCCAGCTTGCCCAGTACGGCACCTGCCCGCAGTGCGGCGCGCCCATCGAGAAGGACTTTGTCGTCTGCCCGGTGTGCGACACCCAGGTTCGCAACGTGTGCCCCAGCTGCCATCGCCCGCTCGATGCGCACTGGAAGGTCTGCCCCTACTGCCGAACTCGCATCCAGTAACGCATCCATCGCCGGGCCGGCCGCAAGCCATGCGCGCCCCGCAACCCGCCCCCAAGCGATGAAGCATGCGTAGAAAATCGCCCGCCGTGCCATTAAGGTGCGGCGGGCGCTTGTATACCAAGGCAACCTGCCTATAATGATGCAAGTCAAAAACGCCGAGCGCATCGCACGCACTTGCATCAGGCATCCGAGAGGAGAAAACATACCCATGAAGGCACTCTACAATGACGGTTCGGTGGCCGAGCTCCCGCAGGACGAGGTCACGCACGTCATCCGCCACTCTGCCGCGCACATCATGGCGCAGGCCATCAAGCGCCTGTACCCCCAGGCCGACTTTGCCTACGGCCCCGCGACTGACAATGGCTTCTACTACGACGTCGATCTGCCCGAGGGCGTCAAGATTAGCGAGGACGACTTCCCCGCGATCGAGGCCGAGATGAAGAAGATCGTCAAGGAGAACCTCAAGTTCTCCGTGTACGAGAAGCCCCGCGCCGAGGCCATCGCCCTTATGGAGGAGCGCGGCGAGAAGTACAAGGTCGAGCACATCGGCGACCTGGACGACGACGCCCGCATCACCTTCTACCAGCAGGGCGACTACATCGACATGTGCGTCGGCCCCCATATCTGCTACACCAAGGCGCTGAAGGCCTTTAAGCTCACCGGCGTCTCGGGCGCTTACTGGAAGGGCGACAAGGACAACAAGATGCTCACCCGCATCAACGGCGTCGCCTTTGCCACCAAGGAAGAGCTCGACGAGCACATGCACATGCTGGAGGAGGCCAAGAAGCGCGACCATCGCAAGATCGGCCGCGAGATGGACCTCTTTATGATGCGCGACGAGGCCCCCGGCTTCCCGTTCTTCCTGCCCAACGGCATGATCCTTAAGAACACGCTGCTGGACTACTGGCGCGAGATTCACCACAAGGCCGGCTACGTGGAGATCTCCACGCCGCTTATCATGAACAAGCAGCTGTGGAAGACCTCTGGCCACTGGGACCACTACAAGGACAACATGTACTCCACCGTCATCGACGACGAAGAGTACTGCATTAAGCCCATGAACTGCCCGGGCGGCGTGCTGGTGTATGCCTCCAAGCCACACTCCTATCGCGAGCTACCCATCCGCGCCGGCGAGATTGGCCTGGTGCACCGCCACGAGCTGCGCGGCGCCCTGCACGGCCTGTTCCGCGT
>DAWCEJ010000204.1:0-3842 GCA_052274955.1 Collinsella sp. | reverse complement strand
CGATGTCCTTGAGCGTCTGCGCCACGGCCGAATCGAGGCACTCGCGCAGGTAGCGCTCGACATTGCAAATAGGAACGAGCAGCGAAACTTTAGGGGTATCAGAGTTCTGCAAGAGAACCTCCTGTTGAATAGCGTGTAACAGGGTTATTTTAGCAGCCGAGTTGCGGCGGGCGGCAGCGCTTGGAATTAGATAAAGCGCTCCAGGCAGGCTTTGAGGCCGCGAGTCGAAAGATAGAACAGCGTGGCGTCTGCCATCGAAACGCCCGAGGTCGTCGCAACGAACTTGTGGGCAACACGGCAAACAGCGCCCTTGGCAGGCATATCTGCCCAGTCCGTTCCCAAAAACGTCGCGAGGTCCATGTTGACGCGAGCCGCCACGCGATGGAAGTCATCGGCATCCAAGCGCGCCAGGTCGAACACAATTAGGTCCAAAAACCAAGTTATCAGCTCGCCGGGACACAGGTCCAAAAGACCGTAGGCCGCCCAGCCCTCCAAGACCTCCTCGAGCATCCTCATGTGGGCGTCAAGCTTTTTGGCACGAGCCTCGGCACTGTTGAACTCGTGCGTCGCCGATTCGCTCTCCATCACGTAGTGGTAGAACTTGTCCGGCATGACGACGGTCTTGCGGGCAAGCGCATAAGCCGCAAATTGGAAGACGACGTCCTCGCCCAAAGCCAAACCGGGGGCGAAGCGAATGCCTTCGCGATTGAGCAGCTCGCGCGAAAAAGCCGCACGGCAGGCATAGGGCTGCGCATTCGAATGGAACAGCAGTTGGGGATCACGGGCGCCGAAAGTACCAGCTTTGGGGCTCATGAGTTGCTGGACGCGCTTGGGGGCAGCATCGGCAGGTTCACAGACGCCGCCAAAAACGGCGGCCTCGGCATCTGCAGACTCCATGGAATGCAGCACGCGCTCGACCGTCTGGGCATCGATGTAATCGTCGGCGTCCACAAAAAAGACGGTCTCGCCCTCGACGGCATCGATACCGGCATTTCGAGCACACGAGACACCCGCGTTTTCCTGGTCAATCACCAGTACGCGATCGTCGGCCTGCGCGATCTGGTGCAACACGTTCAACGAATCATCGGTCGAACCGTCGTTGACGCAGACAACCTGAATCGAGCGCTCGGACTGGGCCAACAGCGAATCGAGGCATCGCTGAATGGAACGCACTGAGTTATAAACGGGGACGACAATGGTAGCTTTAGGACACGAGACCTCTCCCATGCCGACCTACCCCCTCAGCGATTCGATGAGGAAGGCGGCGACCACGCCAGGGCCTCCAACCGAGGCGTAATACTTAGCGCGCCCCAAGGCACCATCCGTCGCAAAACTCGGATGCTCGTCAACCCAGCCCTCAGGATCTTTGAGAATGGCAGCGAGATTCGCGCGCTTCCACGGCTTGAGGTCGTCAAGCGAAAACTCCCCCGCGTCCAAGGCCGCCTGAAATTCCTTAGCCATCTGCACCAGGAACTCCTTATAGAACTTAGGCGCTAGGCGCACATAGTTCCACATGTACGAATCGTACTTAATGAGTTGATTGAACTTGAGCATGCGCGCGACGTCATCACTTGCGTGGTCGCGGGCATAATCCTCTCGAATCCAACGCTCAATCTCGGCATACTCGGTATTGACGCAAAAGACCTTAGCCGAAGAATTGACCGAGGAATTCTCGTTGTCCTGGCGATACGACAACACGGCATCATGCAGGTAAACAGCCTTATCGGCGCACGCGATCACCTTAAAGGCAAATGACGTGTCCTGAAAGGATGCCCCCGGAGTCGGCAGGAACTTAATGCCGTTGCGCTCAAGAAAATCGCGACGGTACACGGCCGACCAAATCGACGGCTTTTGCTTAAAGAACTGCGTCGTATCGCTCGGGTGCACCGGCTTGCCACAATCCTGAGGTCTAAACATCTCATGCAGCGAACGGCGTTCCTCGGGCTTAGACCAGTAGAAATCAAAGTTCGCCTTCGCAAAGTCGGCATTATTGGTATCGGCGGCCGAGACAAGTTTTTCGAGTGCGTCGGGCGCCATAAAGTCATCGGACTCCAAGATGCCAACGTACTTGCCACGCGCCATCTCCAGACCGTGGTTCATCGAGTCGCCGTAGCCGCTGTTGGCCTTGTCGATCATCTTGACGCGCCCATCGCGCTCCATATACTCGCGGATAATCGCCGGCGAGTTGTCGGTCGACCCGTCGTTAATGCAGATGATCTCAATATCCTTGAGCGTCTGCGCCAGGGCGGAATCGAGACACTCGCGCAGGTAGCGTTGAACATTGTAAATGGGAATAAGCAGCGATAGAACAGGGCTGCCAGAGGCGTTAGTAGACAAATGTGCTCCTTAGGAAATACCTGTCGTTTCATGGTATCAAAGGGTCAGCGCGCCAGCCGGCGTTTATATAATCTATGGAGCTCGCAGAGGAAAAACCGATACGAAAGGACGTCATGCAGCCCAAAGCCGCGCGCAACATACCCATCGAAGCGCTGCGTTTGGTCGCGGTCGCCGGCATCGCGGTGTTTCACACCTTTCAGTGGACCTTCCAAGCGACCTGCGTCGGCTTGCCGGAATACGCGCCGCTTGCCGCCTTCCCCCATTCCGGCGTGCTCGGTTTTATTAACCTGCTGGGCTGCTGGGCCAACGAGGTCTTTTTTATGATCTCGGGCTATTTTCTCATCGCCTCAGCCGCGCGTGCTTGGGACGGTGGGGCAACGTGGAAGTCGCAAATGCAACGGACGGCGCAGCGCCTAGGCAAGGTTGTTATGCCCGCTGCGTTTTATTGTGTCGTGGCGCTCTCGTGGTCCACGGTCGTCTCCCCCATTCCCGATGTTACCCTCAGCACGCACTACTGGTACACGCTAGGCCTTGAGTTTATCTGGGTCTATGCCGCCACGGTCTTCATGGCGCCATGGTTTGGACTGGCTAAGAGTCGACTCTCCCAGAAGAGCTACACGACGACGGCCATCGCCGTTGGCATCCTCGCATTTGTTGTTAACGGGTATATAGCCGCCATGAGTACGACAAGCGCCGGCGAGTTTTCTTGGCTCCAGAAGCTCATGAGCGCTGCCACGTACGTAATCGCGTTTTTGATTGGCGGTCTGCTCCGCGACGTTACCGATGTCATGGATTCGGACAGGGTGGGCGCCTTGGGCATGCGGTCGCTCGCTGCGATTTTGGCGCTCGCCACCATCCTGGAAGGAGCACTCTCCTTCACCGGCAACCTCACGGCGATGGCAGTCCTCTCCTACAAATCGACCTCGTTGATCTCGTTTGCCCTCGCTGCAGCCTCCCTGCTCTTTGCGGCTACCCGACGCAGGGCCTTAGGCAATCCGCGGAATGCAGGTGTCATCGTCACCTTATCGACCGCCACGCTCGGTTTCTATGTGATGCAGTCGCTCACCAGTAGCCTGTGGCGTCCCGTCTTCAACACCCTGCTCGCAAACATACTGGTCAGCCAAAACAGCCCGGCAGCTATATGTATCGTCACGGGTACCGTCATTAGCATCGTCTTTGCTCTGGCGCTTCTCATCATCGATGCAGCTAGAAGCCTTATCGCTCGCAAGCTCAAGCGGCAATAGACACGCTGCCGTCAGACGCCAAAGCCGCTACACCCGTGGCAGGTTCCTGCGTTTTATTCAAAGCTTGCCGACAAGGTGCGGTGAGCCTTTACAATAGAACAGTCCCAAGGACGTATTCGATAGCTTCCGCGCAGCGCTCGCCCGCTGCGCGTGAAAGGATATATTGCCCCATGCCTTCAACCCTTCCCGCTCCCATCGATAAGCTCGCCATCGTTGTCGTTACGTACAAGCGCCAGGAACTCCTGGCCAACCTGTTCGACT
>DAWCEJ010000203.1:0-3389 GCA_052274955.1 Collinsella sp. | reverse complement strand
CTCGACAGCCGCCTCGCAAAAGCGCCCCGTCGCGTCCACGCCCTCGCCCAGGTCGGTAATCTCGGTATGCTTGGACGATTCCACAATCGCCCCGCCCTCGACCTGGGCCAACACCAGTCGCGACGACACCGTTCCCAGGTCGATCGCGGCCACCTTATAGCGTTTGCAATTTGTCATTGCGGGCTCCCCTCCGGGCGCTATTTGCCGTTGGACACGACCGTTTGACCCTCGACGCCGTTAAACCCAAACAGCATGTCGAGCGCCTGGATGTACCACGGCGCGTCCTTGCCGACTTCTTCGATTTCCTTGGCCACTTCGCTGGCCTTCTTGGCGTTTGAGGACTTTTTGCTCGACGACGAGTCCGAATCGTCGTCCAAGCCTAGCACGTCAATCTTCTTCTCGCCGGGCATCACCAGGCCCAGGTCCTCGGACGCCGCGTCCTTGATACCCTCCTCCGAGAGCAACTTGTCGACGCTTTTTTGCAGCTCGTCGTTATATTGCTCGCGAATCTCAACCTGCTTGACCAAGATGTCGCTCGAGCGTTTTGCCACGTACAGGTCGCGCACGGGGAAATACAGGCTCACGAGCGCCAGCGCCACCACGATACCGATAAACAGCGGGCGCAGAGATCCATGCGTAAAGTCATAGATCGCCTTGACCACCGCATTGTCGTTGGCGTAGCGCATAAAGTCCGAGCCCGAAAGACGGCTCGAAGGTCTGCTCGATTTGTCGTGCGTCTGGGCCGACGGACGCGACGAATGCGACGAACGTGTCGGACGTACTGGTCCATCTGTCGAAGTATTCACTTGAGCATTGGGGCGCGAGGTACTTGTCGGGCGCTGCGTGGAGCGGTCGGCGCCGGCGTAGGCGGACCCACCGAGCTGCACCGTGCGCGCAGGGCGAGGCGACGGCTCGCGCGAACCGGCGGAATAGTACCTGTTGTCGTAAATCTGATCCATGTGCGCCTTGTGCGGTTGAGGTTTGTTTGCGCTAAGTCCTTTAGTTATAGCACGAGCATGCGCACCGCCTTCGCCAGCCTTTGCTCGACATAAAAAAGGCGCTGAGCCATACGGCCCAGCGCCCGATAGCGCTCTGTAGCATCTAACTGAAGCGGGGCAAAGCCGAGTCTGTCCCTCCCCGCCAAGCTCGTCTGTTTATCGAATGTTGTAGAACGCGGCCTTGCCGGCGTAGTGCGCGCTGCCCTCAAGCTCGTCCTCGATGCGGATGAGCTGGTTGTACTTGGCGATACGGTCGCTGCGGCACGGGGCGCCCGACTTGATCTGGCCGGCGTTGACGCCCACGACCAGGTCGGCGATCGTGGAGTCCTCGGTCTCGCCGGAGCGGTGGCTCACGATGCAGGCGTAACCGGCCTCCTTGGCGGTCTCGATGGCCTCGAGCGACTCGGTGAGCGTACCGATCTGGTTGACCTTGACCAGGATCGCGTTGGCGGCGCCCAGCTCAATGCCCTTCTTAAGGCGCTCGGTGTTGGTGACGAACAGGTCGTCGCCCACCAGCTGGACCTTGCCGCCCAGCTCGCGGGTCATCTCCTGCCAGCCTTCCCAGTCCTCTTCATCCAGGCCGTCCTCGATGGAGATGATGGGGTACTTTTCCACCAGACTCTTCCAGTGTGCGATCAGCTCGCTGGAGGTGAACTCGGTGCCGGCCTTGGGCAGCTTGTAGAAACCCTTGCCCTTGGGGCTCTTCCACTCGGAGGAAGCAGCGTCCATGGCCAGCATGAAGTCCCTGCCGGGCACATAACCGGCCTTTTCAATGGCGGCCAGAATGGTCTCAATGGTTTCCTCGTCGCTGGAGAGGTTGGGCGCAAAGCCGCCCTCATCGCCCACGGAGGTAGCCAGACCCTTGGCTTTCAGGATGGAAGCCAGCGCATGGAACACCTCAGCGCACCAGCGCAGCGCCTCCTTGAAGGAAGGCGCGCCCACCGGCATGATCATGAACTCCTGCGTATCCACCGTGTTGGTGGCGTGTGCGCCGCCGTTCAGAATGTTCATCATGGGCACGGGCAGACGGTTGCCGTTTACGCCGCCGAGGAAGCGGTACAGGGGCATTTCCAGCGAAGCGGCTGCGGCGCGGCAGGCTGCAATGGAAACGGCCAGAATGGCGTTTGCGCCCAGATTGGATTTATCCTTGGTGCCGTCGGCCCGGATCATGGCGGCGTCGATGGCGTAGATGTCGGAAGCATCCATGCCCACCACTGCGTCCGCAATGACCGTGTTGATGTTTTCCACAGCTTTGGTCACGCCCTTGCCCAGATAACGGCCCTTATCGCCGTCCCGCAGCTCCAGCGCCTCGAACTCGCCGGTGGATGCGCCGGAAGGTGCGCAGCCGCGTGCCACGGTGCCGTCGGCCAGCGTGATCTCCGCTTCCACAGTGGGGTTGCCGCGGGAGTCCAGAATCTCGCGGCCTACAACAGATTCAATTTCCAGATAGTTCATCTCGAAAACCTCCTGAATATCATTTCCTTCCCGGTGCTGCCCGGGCGGGCAGACGGGTGGCTGCCCGTTTGGATAGTTGTGTCTAACTAACCAAGAATATCCTACCACGCTTTGTGCCCCGGTGCAAGAGCCGGTGCGCATGTTTGCAGGCATAAACTTTTGACCGGACGCAAAACAGAAGTCTCGCGGCCGTCAGAACGCGGCTGCGGCACCGGGCAGGGGAGAAAAAGCATATGGATAGTCTGCCCCTTTTGCAAAGCAGGGATGCGTTGTACTAACCATGTAAATTTCATATGGCAGATACGCCAAAATTTTTCTTTACTTTTTGGCAGGGTCGTTCTATACTCTGTTTTGGTTCGGATCATGTTTTTTACAGGATAGAGGAGGATCTACATATGAATAAGGATCTGACGGTAGGCAAGCCGTCACAGGTTTTGTGGCAGTTCTGCCTGCCCATGTTCGGCAGCATCATTTTCCAGCAGCTGTACAACATTGCCGACAGCCTTGTTGCCGGCAAGTTCATCGGCGAAAACGCATTGGCTGCTGTGGGCAACAGCTATGAGATCACCCTGATCTTCATTGCATTTGCTTTTGGCTGCAACATCGGCTGCTCGGTCATCGTGTCCCGCTATTTTGGTGCCAAGGATTACGACGAAATGAAGACCTCGGTCTACACCTCGCTGATCGGCTCTGCGGTGCTGTGTGCGGTGCTGATGCTGATCGGTCTGGTGGGCTGCCACGGCCTGCTGGAGCTCATCAACACCCCGGAGGAGATCCTTGCAGATTCTTCGCTGTATCTGGATATCTACGTGCTGGGCCTGCCCTTCATGTTCTTCTACAACATCGCCACCGGCATCTTCTCCGCTCTGGGCGACAGCAAAACACCCTTCTACTTTCTGGCAGTCTCGTCCCTGTCCAACATCGGCGTGGATATCC
>DAWCEJ010000202.1:0-3946 GCA_052274955.1 Collinsella sp. | reverse complement strand
CATCAATCTGCTCATGCGCTTTTACGAGATCGACGGCGGCCGCATTACCCTCGACGGCGTGGACACGAGCCGCATGGACCGCGGCGAGCTGCGCCAGCAGTTTGGCATGGTGTTGCAGGACGCTTGGCTATTTGATGGCACCATTGCCGAGAACATCGCCTACGGCTGTCCCGAGGCGACGCGCGAGGAGATTGTCGCGGCCGCACGTGCCGCACGGGTCGACTTCTTTGTGCGCACTATGCCGCAGGGCTACGACACGCGTGTGGCTAACGATGCCGAGAGCATCAGCCAGGGCCAACGTCAGCTGCTGACCATCGCGCGCGTGCTGCTCAACAATCCGGCGATCCTCATCCTGGACGAGGCGACGTCGAGCGTGGACACGCGCACCGAGCTCGCCATCGGCCGCGCCATGGACGCGCTCATGCGCGGGCGCACGAGCTTTGTGATCGCGCACCGTCTGTCGACGATCGTCGATGCCGACCTCATCCTGGTCATGGATCACGGCAATATCATCGAGCAGGGTACGCACAAGGAGTTGCTGGCTGCCGAGGGCGCTTATGCCGACCTCTACCTAAGCCAGTTCGCATAAGGTGACAAAGGGTCAGTCCCGCATGTCACATTGGAAACAAGGCGCGCCGGGGCGGATTCCCCGGCGCGCCTTTTGTGTTGGCGTTCATGCTGTGGCGGTTGCCCGCGGCCCTAGCGCTCGTCCACGAGCTTGGCGATGAGGGCCTTGAGCTCGGCCACCTCTTGCTCGAGTTCCTTGACGCGACGGGCGTTTTCGGTGATGCCCTGACGGTTGAGGGCGCTCTGCTCGGCGGCATCGTCGGGCATGTACTCGCGATGCTGCTTGGCGTCGAAGCTCTCCTCGAACACGCGGCAGCCGTTGCGCTTGATGATGCGCCCAGGCACGCCCACGACGGTGCAGTTGTCGGGCACGTCCTTGACGACGACCGAGTTGCCGCCGATCTTGACATTGTTGCCAATGTGGATGTTGCCAAGCACCTTGGCGCCCGTGCCCACGGTGACATTGTTGCCCAGGGTGGGGTGGCGTTTGCCGGTCTCGTTGCCGGTGCCGCCGAGCGTGACGCCCTGGTAGAGCACACAGTTGTCGCCCACGATGGTAGTCTCGCCAATAACGACGCCCATGGCGTGGTCGATAAAGAAGTGCTTGCCGATCTGCGCGGCGGGATGAATCTCGACGCCGGTGATGTGGCGGGTTAACTGCGAGAGCACACGGGCAAGCGATCGATGGCCGTGTTCCCACAGCCAGTGCTCGGGCACATGATTCCACTTGGCGTGCAGGCCGGGGTAGGACAGGAAGATGACTAGGCCATTTTGCGCGGCAGGGTCCTGCGCCTGGACGGTCTTGATGTCCTCGCGAATGGTGTTGATAAAGCTCACCGGCCGCCCTCCCTTAGCGCCGTGATAATGCGATTCAATAAAGTATAGCGATTCGCTAGGGATTAGGAAGGGCAATCTTGCTTTGCTTTAGGCGACAGGTGTCAGTTATGCAAACTTGCTGGTAATGAAGTAAGACTTTTGAGGGGTTTGACCCGTGCTCGCGCCGCAACCGTATACTGGTCAACTTGGACGTGTCCGCGCCCACAACTGAGAGGTTTTACTTCATGGGTTTCATCAATTTTATCGCCGAGCTGCTTAAGGATCCGCGCGCTGCGATCGCCAGCTGGATCGCCGCCGGCCCGCTCATGGCCTACGGCTGCGTGTTCCTGATCATCTTTATCGAGACGGGCGTGGTGTTCTTCCCGTTCCTTCCCGGCGACTCATTGCTGTTTGCCTCGGGCTTCTTTGCCCATAACGGCGGCTTTAACATCGTGGCGCTTCTGGCCACCGCATGGGCCGCAGCCATCCTGGGCGATCAGTGCAACTTTATGATCGGCCACTTCTTTGGCCGCAAGATCATCGCCTCGGGCAAGGTAAAGGCCATGACGCCCGAGCGCATCAAAAAGTCCGAGGATTTTCTGGATAAGTGGGGCCATCTTGCCATCTTCCTCGGTCGCTTCTTCCCGTTCATCCGCACCTTTGTGCCTTTTATCGCCGGCATGGGCGGTATGCACTGGCGCAACTTTGTCATCTTTAACGTGCTGGGTGGCATTACCTGGTCGACGGTCTTTACGCTGCTTGGTTACTTCTTTGGTGGCATTCCGTTTGTGCAGGAGCACTTTGAGCTGCTGATCGTGGGCATTGTCGCCGTGTCGATCATCCCGACCGTGGTCGGTCTGGTTAAGGCTAAGCTCGGTAAAAAGAACGCCTAGTCCGAGCTTGTTTTCGGACGTTAATTCCAAGGCCCGTCATCGGATTCGATGGCGGGCCTTTTGTGTTGAAGGCAAATGAAAATACTTTACTTAGTTAAAGAAAATCGTTTTATCTAAGGCGTGCGGGGAGTACAATCACCTGCATGCGAATCGACGCGCCATCGGCTTTGATGCTGCCCGCGTGTCCTGCCCGGCTCTACGCTCCGGGTATGCGACGTTGTGACGCGGCCGGCTTCGGTCCTTGCGTGCGGGTTCGCGAGTATGCAACCGTGTATGTAAGGAGCGACATATGACTGTCGAGAAGAAGGATATCGATTGGGGTAGCCTCGGCTTTAGCTACATGAAGACCGATTACAGCTACGAGGCCCATTGGAAGGACGGCGAGTGGGACGAGGGCGGCCTGACCACCGACCACACCATGCACGTCTCCGAGTGCGGCGGCATCTTCCACTACTGCCAGGAGGTCTTTGAGGGCCTGAAAGCCTACACCGCCGAGGACGGCAGCATCGCCTGCTTCCGTCCCGACATGAACGCCGAGCGTATGTACAACTCCGCCCAGCGTCTGGAGATGCCCCCGTTCCCCAAGGACAAGTTTGTCGAGGCCGTCAAGCAGGTCGTCTCTGCCAACGCCGCATGGGTTCCGCCCTTCGGCTCTGGCGCAACCCTGTATGTGCGTCCGTTTATGATCGGCTCCGGTGACGTGATTGGCGTGGCTCCCGCTCCTGAGTACACGTTCCGCATTCTCGTGACCCCGGTCGGTCCGTACTTTAAGGGTGGCCTCAAGCCTGTCAAGCTGCGCGTTTCCGAGTACGACCGCGCCGCACCGCACGGCACTGGCAACATCAAGGCCGGCCTCAACTACGCCATGTCCCTGAAGCCCACGATGGAGGCTCACCGCGAGGGCTATGCCGAGAACCTGTATCTCGACTCCGAGTCCCGCACCTATGTCGAGGAGACCGGTGGCGCCAACGTCCTGTTCGTGAAGGAGGACGGCACGCTCGTCGTCCCGCAGTCGCACACCGACTCCATCTTGCCCTCCATCACCCGTCGTTCGCTCGTTCAGGTTGCTCAGGACCTGGGCATGACCGTTGACCAGCGTCCCGTCGAGTGGGCTGAGGTCAAGGCCGGTACCTTTGTTGAGTGCGGTCTGTGCGGCACCGCTGCCGTCATCTCCCCGGTTGGCGAGATCGACAACAAGGTCTACGGTGCCGACGAGACCGTGACCTTCCCGGCTGGCTACACCGAGATCGGCCCTGTGATGAAGAAGCTCCGCGAGACCCTGACTGGTATCCAGTCTAGTGCTATCGAGGATAAGCACGACTGGGTTTACACCGTCGCGTAATTTGTCTTACCCGTCCGGGCGGAGAGCAAGTTCCCTCCCGGCGCGTCCTCGGACATGCAAGAAGCCCTCGCCGCGCACTTCGTGCGGCGAGGGCTTCTTGCGTCCTGCGGAGTGCGCCTTGAGGGGGACCTTCGCGACAAAGGAAACCGCCCCGCCGAAATATGCATTCGACGGGGCGGTTTATGCATATACCCGATTAAGGATACGCTGCGGATCTGTTAGAACTTGACGGTCGGTGCCTGGCGGGCTGCTTCGGCGGCCTCGAAGCCCTGGCGATCCTTAAACTGGAAGATGCCGGCAGAGATGACGGCCGGGAAGGTCTGAAAGG
>DAWCEJ010000201.1:0-7754 GCA_052274955.1 Collinsella sp. | reverse complement strand
AGGCCGTGCTGGCGCAGCCCAAGGGTTCGGTCAACTGCTTCTTTAAGCTCACCGAGCAGGGCGAGGTCATCTTTGCCCGTTACGGCAACCGCACGCTGGCTCAGCGCCATGTTGAGTCCGTTGCCGCCGCAACGCTTTTGCAGTCGGCCCCGAGTGTCGAGAAGACCAACACCGAGACCACGCAGAAGTTCTGGGATATGGCCGACAAGCTCAACGCCGCAAGCCACGAGCGCTATCTGGACCTGCTGAACACCGAGGACTTTACACCGTGGTTCTCGACCGTGACGCCGCTGACCGAGGTCGGTCTGCTGCCGATCGGCTCGCGTCCCGCCAAGCGCGGCTTGGGCGCCAAGTCGCGCGACGACCTGCGTACCATTCCGTGGATCTTCAGTTGGAGCCAGGCGCGCATCAATCTGGCCGCTTGGTACGGCCTGGGCACCGCCTGCGAGCAGTTTGGCGATCTGGACCAGCTTAAGGCTGCCTACCAGGAGTGGCCGTTCTTCCGCACCTTTATCGACAACATCGAGATGTCGATCGCCAAGACCGACCAGCGCATCGCCAAGATGTATCTGCACCTGGGCGACCGCCAGGATCTGTCCAAGAAGGTCTTCACCGAGATGCAGCTCACGCGTAAGTGGGTCCTTGCCATCGTCGGTGACGAGTGGCCGCTGCAGCGTCGTCGCGTGCTCGGCTGCGCCGTCCGCGTGCGTAACCCCTACGTCGACGCCCTGTCCATCGCCCAGGTCCGCGCCCTTCGCGAGGTGCGCATGAACCAGGACGAGATGGCCGAGGAGAAGAAGGCCGAGTACATGAGCCTGATTCTTTCGACTGTGACCGGCGTCTCGGCGGGATTGCAGAACACGGGGTAATCGATAGCCCTGTAGTCGTCCGGGCCCGCCATCAGTTTACTTTTAGGCACGTCCTCGGACATGCAAGAAGCCCTCGCTGCGCACTTCGTGCGGCGAGGGCTTCTTGCGTCCTGCGGAGTGTGCCTAAAAGTAAACTGATGGCGGGCCCTACGATGTCCGGTCTTCGGTGGATTACTGGCTGGGGGAATAATGGCGCGCTTTGCGCGTTTTGGATGGGGTTTGTCCCGGCGGCGCGTTTGGCGCTTCGCGCCTCGCGTCTTATCGATCGGGATTGAGATGCATGTGGCGCTTCTTGACTTACGACTGTAGCGGCCGCGGTCCCGTTTGGGATCGCGGTTGTTTTGTTGTGGGTCAAATATGAACGTTGTGTTAATGAGTCGGTGGACGGTGGTGTTTTTCGGTGAGCGGCGTATCCTTCCAACGGTTTATCTAGTGTGTCAGTTGAAAGGAAGAGGGCGCTCGTCATTGTTTGAATGTGAACTGCCGTTTGACCACAAGACGTTGCATCTGGAACTCGAGGATAAGAACTTCGCGGGTGTGATGGAAGGTCACCAAAACGAGTTTAAGACTACGAAATCGCAGGAAGAGCTGGTAGAGGAGTCGCTTGCCAACCCTTATGGCTCGCCTTCGCTCGAGGAGCTTTGTGCTGGCAAGAAGGATATTGTCATCATTAGCTCCGATCATACGCGTCCCGTCCCCTCGCGTGTGACGATGCCTATTCTGCTGCATCACATCCATTCCGCTGCGCCCGAGGCTCGCGTGCGCATTCTGGTTGCTACGGGTATGCACCGTCCGTCGACGCACGAGGAACTCGTCAACAAATATGGCGAGGAGATCGTTGCCAACGAGGAAATCGTTATGCACGTCGCGACTGACGACAGCATGATGAAAAAGATCGGCACCCTGCCTTCTGGTGGCGAGTGCATCATCAACAAGATTGCTGCCGATTGCGATCTGCTGCTTGCTGAGGGCTTTATTGAGCCGCACTTCTTTGCCGGTTTCTCTGGTAGCCGCAAGTCCGTCCTGCCCGGCATTGCCAGCTACAAGACCATCATGTACAACCACAACGGTCAGTTTGTGAATGATTCCCACTCGCGTGCCGGCAACCTGTGCCACAACCACGTGAGCGAGGACATGTTTGCCGCCGCTGAGATGGCCCACCTCGCCTTTGTGCTTAACGTGGTGCTTAACGGCAAGCACGAGGTCATCGGCTCCTTTGCCGGCGACATCCACAAGGCGCACGAGGCCGGCTGCGAGTTCGTGAAGAGCCTTGCCGGCGTTGAGCCCGTCGAGTGCGATATTGCCATCACCACCAACGGTGGCTACCCCCTCGATCAGAACATCTACCAGGCCGTGAAGGGCATGTGCGCTGCCGAGGCTACACTTCCCGAGGGCGGCGTGATCATCGACGTCGCCGGTTGTGCCGACGGTCACGGTGGCGAGGGCTTCTATCACAATATCGCCGACAACGATCCGGCGGAGTTTGAGCGCGCCTGCATCGACCGTCCTAAGGACGAGACCCTGCCCGACCAGTGGACGAGCCAGATCTTTGCCCGCATCCTGGCGCATCACCCTGTGATCATGGTCACCGACCTGTGCGATCACCAGATGCTCAAGGATATGCACATGACACCGGTCAACACTATCGAGGAGGCGCTCAAGCTCGCCTTTGAGATGAAGGGTGCCGATGCCAAGGTTGCCGTCATTCCCGATGGCCTGGGCGTTGTCGTCGCGCAGCACTAGTGCGCGGCCTAAACGAATCGTTTTTAACCGACAAGAAAGATAAGGTTTTATGCTTACCAAACTCCTCTGCAAATTCGGCGCGACGGCCCTCATGATCGTCTTTGGCGTGGGCGTGCACTGCGATACCGTGCTCAAGGGCACCAAGTATCAGGGCTCCGGTCACATGTTTGCCATCACCACTTGGTCTTTTGGCATCTCGGTCTGCCTGTTTGTCTTTGGCGGCGCCGTGTGCATGAACCCGGCTATGGTGCTTGCCCAGTGCATCGTCGGCTTGGTGCCGTGGGGCAACTGCATCCCCTTTATGCTTGCCGATATGCTCGGCGGCTTTGTGGGTGCCGTAATCGCTTGGTTTATGTATGCCGATGAGTTCAAGGCTTCCGAGGGCGTCGTCGACCCCATTGCCCAGCGCAACATTTTCTCGACCAACCCCACCACCGAGGGTACCAACTATGCCCGTAACTTCTTCTGCGAGGCTATCTGCACCTTTGTGTTCATCAGCGCCATCCTTGCTGCCGCTAGCCGCGCCGGCGAGAACGTTCTGATGCTCGCCATCTGCGTCGGTCTGATTGTTTGGGCTGTTGGCATGGGCATGGGCGGCATCACCGGCTTCGCCATGAACCAGGCACGTGACCTTGGTCCTCGCATGGCCTATCAGGTGCTGCCGATTAAGAACAAGGCTGACAACAACTGGAAGTACGGCCTGCTTGTTCCTGGCATCGCTCCGTTTGTCGGTGCCGCTCTGGCCGCACTGTTTGTGCATGGTTTCTTGGGCATGTTCTAGTCTGAGGCTACATAGTTGTCCGCTGGTCGCATGGGGTAACTTCCCAGCGCGTCCTCGGACATGCAAAAAGGCTCGCTGCGCACTTCGTGCGGCGAGCCTTTTTGCGTCCTGCGGAATGCGCTGGGAAGTTACCCCATGCGACCAGCTGCGGGAATTTAGTCGCGTTGGAACAAGCAACCCAACATATTAATCTGAATTTGGATGGGAGGGGCTTGTTGCTGATAGGGGCGCTGGGCTGTTGTTGACACTTTGGGATGCGTGGCGCCTTGGGGTGGGGCGATGCTTTGGGATGAGCTTCTTACTTAGTTGAAGAGGGGCTTAATGGCTGATAGGTAGTCTTTGGCTACTTCGGTCTTATCTGCTTGGAAGTTGTGCCAGGCCCACCATTGGACCATTCCTACGAAGCTTGAGGCTATGTGGTGTAGTAGGAAGCTTCGGTCCATGGTGGCGGCGGGGCCGTTTGGGTCGGTAGGGACGGTTTCGGCTGCCCGTGACATGATGGTCTTGCGTAAGCAGTCGGCGAAGACGCGTGAGCCGGCGCCGGCTACGAGGGCTCGTACACCCTGGCGGCGCTCCCAGAGGTTGTTGAGGATATGCTCGACCTGCACGAGTGGGTCGTCGAGCGGTGTGCCATCGTCGTCGAGGGCGTGGGTGCAGATGTCGCTCACGAGTTCGGACAGTAGGTCATCTTTGCTTTTGAAGAGGCCGTAGAACGTGGCCCGACCCACATGGGCGCGAGCGATAATGTCGCCGACGGTGATCTTGCCGTAGTCCTCTTCGCGCAGCAGCTCGGAGAACGCCGCAACGATGGCAGCGCGGCTTTTTGCCTTGCGGGCATCCATGGCTATGCGTCCGCGTGAACGAGCAGGCAGCGGAGCGTACCGGAGCAGCCCTCGTAGGGGCGCTTACCGGCGCCGTAGCCGACGGCCTCGATGCGGTAGCGGGCCGGCAGGTGCTCGGACGTGCGCAGCGCGGCGATGATGGCGGCACCCGTGGGCGTGACGAGCTCGCCGGCGACCGGTGCGGGCGTGAGGGCGATATTGCCCGCCTGGCACAGGTTGACGACAGCGGGGACGGGAATGGGCATAAGGCCGTGGGCACAGTGGATGGTGCCGTGACCCTCGGAGAGCGACTCGACCACGATGTCCTCGATGCCCAGGTCATCGAGGCAGATGGCGACGGAGCAGACGTCGACGATGGAGTCGACGGCGCCCACCTCGTGGAACATGACGGTCTCGGGCGTTTTGCCGTGGGCCTTGGCCTCGGCGGCGGCGAGCGCGGTAAAGATGGCGAGCGCTCGACGCTTGGCGCCATCACTCAGCTGAGAGCCATCGATGATGGCGGTGACGTCCGCCAAAGAACGGTGGTGATGGTGGTGGGCGTGATGGTGACCCTCGTGGCCATGACCGTGGGCCTCATGGTCATGCTCGTGGCAGTGCTCGTGTTCATGCTCGCCATGATCATGATGGTGGTGCTCATGCTCGTGCGTGTGCTCGGTGCCCGCTTCGTTGCCGTAGAGCCAGGCCATGTCGTGGTCGTGGTTCTCGAGCTCCTCTGCCAGCTGAACGTCAAAGTCGCAGGCGTCGATGCCATGCTTGTTTACGCGCGTCACGGCAATCTCAAAGCCGCTGACCGGAAGCGTGGCGAGCTGATCGCGCAGATGCTCCTCGCTGGCGCCCAGGTCGAGCAGGGCCGCGACGGTCATGTCGCCGCTGATGCCCGAGGTGCCGTCGATGATAAGCGTGTGCTGATGGTTTGACATGAAATGCTCCTTAGCGGGCGCAGGACGCGCCGGCGCTCAGATGATTGATAAGACTTGCCTGGTAGGCGGCACCAAAGCCATTGTCGATATTGACGACCGAAACGCCGCTGGCGCAGGAGTTGAGCATGGCGAGCAGCGCGGCTACGCCGCCAAAGCTCGCGCCGTACCCCACGCTGGTAGGAACGGCGATGACCGGACAGCTCACAAGGCCGCCGACAACGCTCGCCAGGGCGCCTTCCATGCCGGCGATGGCGATGACCACCTGTGCCTGGGCAAGTTCCTCGGCATGCGCGAGCAGGCGGTGCAGGCCGGCGACACCCACGTCGTAGAGGCGACCGACCTCGTTGCCGTAGAACTCGGCCGTCAACGCGGCTTCCTCGGCGACGGGCAAGTCGCTCGTGCCGGCGCAGGCGACGACGATGCGTCCGTTGCCGGTGGGGGAGGGCTTGCCACCTACCAGGGCGAGCTGGGCGTTCGAGACATATCCCAGGTCGATGTCGTTGCCGAGAAGCTCAGCGGTGCGCGCGGCTTTTTCGGCATCCAAGCGCGTGACCAGGATGCGCTCCTGGCCAGCATCGCGCAGTGCTTCGATAATGGCGGCAATCTGCTCGGCGGTTTTACCGGCCCCGTAGACAACCTCGCCGGCTCCCTGGCGCACTCCGCGCGAAAGATCGAGCTGCGCAAAGCCCAAATCGGCGGTCGGAGCCGTCTGGATGCGCGTGAGGGCGACTGCCGGGGTGACTGCTCCGCCGGCAACATCGCTCAACAATTGCTCAAGATCTCGCTTATCCATATATGTTCCCTTCGACGGCGCAAAGTCTAGCACTCAAAGGGTATGTTTCCGAACACTAAGACAAAATTGTTCGGAAACTATAGGACAGGCTGATTCAATTGTTAGACGGATCGGCTAGTCGCGCAGGATGATGTCCATGGCGAGCATCAGGTTGCGCTCGTCGATGGCAAACGGGGCGGCTTCGCGCGTCTTGGGCTTGGCACAAAACGCGATGCCCGTGCCCGCGGTCTGAATCATAGGGATATCGTTTGCCCCGTCGCCGATCGCGACGGTGTGGGCCATATCGACACCGCACTCGACTGCCCAATCCAGCAGCCGGATGAGCTTGGATTCCTTGGTCACGATGTCTGCCGCCAGCTTACCGGTGAGCTTGCCGTCCACGACCTCTAGGCGGTTAGCCAGGCAAAAATCGATGCCCGCGGCGGCCACGATCTTGTCGGCCACCTCATGGAAGCCGCCGCTTACCACGCCGACCTTCCAGCCCTTGCTGTGTGCCGAGCGCACAAGCTCTAACGCGCCGGGGGTAAATGTCACGCGCTCAAAGGTGCGCTCGAACACGCTCTCGTCAAGGCCGGCGAGCAGCTCCACGCGTTCCACGAGCGCTTGCTTAAAGTCCAGCTCGCCGCGCATGGCGCGTTCGGTGATCTGTGCCACCTGTTCGCCTACGCCGGCCTCCTCGCCCAACAGGTCGATGACCTCCTGGTTGATGAGCGTGGAGTCGATATCCATAACGATGAGGCGTGCAGTCATGACGGGCCTTTCCGAGTGCAGTTGTGTTGGGGCACATTGTCGCACGTGACGAGCGCGGGCGGGTGCCGCGGCGCGTCAATTGTTTCGTCTCCGTCAAGTCTTTGGGCAGGAGCTACTTTTCCGCGGCACATCGACACAGGTGCGATAAGATAGAACGCCATGTCTGGCTGCGCGGTTTACGCAGGCTGGGCAAATCTGTACGACGCCGCCCGGAACGACACGGGGCGGCACAGATCCATAAAGGAGGATCACTGGTATGAGCCAGACCCGTCCCATCGACGAGCATTCCATGCACACCCGTACCTGCGGCGAGCTTCGCCGCGAGAACGTGGGCGAAGAGGTCACCCTCACCGGTTGGGTGAGCCGTCGCCGCGATCACGGCGGCCTTATTTTCTGCGATCTTCGCGACCGCGAGGGCATCACGCAGCTCACCTTCGACCCCGAGCACTCCGACGGCGACGCCTTTAAGATCGCCGAGACCATGCGTCCCGAGTGGCCCATCAAGATCCACGGCGTCGTGCGCTCCCGTGGCGAGGAGACCACCAACGCCAAGCTCGCGACCGGCGAGGTCGAGGTCCTGACCGACCATGCCGAGGTGCTCAACACTTCCGTCACCCCGCCGTTCCAGATCGAGGACGGCATCGAGACCAGCGAGGACACCCGTCTGCGCTATCGCTATCTGGACCTCCGTCGTCCCGAGATGATGGCAAACCTCAAGCTGCGCTCCGACTTTACCTTTGCCATTCGCGAGGCGCTGCACAACCGTGAGTTCATGGAGGTCGAGACGCCCTCCCTGTTCAAGTCCACGCCCGAGGGCGCCCGCGACTTCATCGTCCCCAGCCGCATCCAGCCGGGCAACTTCTACGCTCTGCCGCAGTCCCCGCAGCTTCTGAAGCAGCTGCTCATGGTCGGTGGCGTCGAGCGCTACTACCAGGTTGCCAAGTGCTTCCGCGACGAGGACCTGCGTGCCGACCGTCAGCCCGAGTTCACCCAGGTCGATATCGAGATGTCCTTCGTGGAGCAGAGCGATGTCATGAGCGCGCTCGAAGAGGTTCT
>DAWCEJ010000200.1:0-1711 GCA_052274955.1 Collinsella sp. | reverse complement strand
CGCGTCCTCTGCGCGATGCGGTCGCCACGCGGTATCGACACATCTTTAAGGAGGTCAGCGGAGGATGAGAATCATCGGCGGCGAATGGCGCGGTCGCAAGATCGAGGAGCCCCGTGGTCGCGATGTCACCCGCCCCACGACCGATCGCGTGCGCGAGGCGTGTGCTTCTATGGTCATGTCGGCATTCGACTTCGATTTGGACGAGGTGCGCGTGCTGGACGCTTTTGGCGGTTCCGGTGCCCTGGGCATCGAGATGCTCTCGCGTGGCGCCCGCTCGCTCACGACGTTTGAGATCGATCGGAATGCCGCACGGCTCATTACCAAGAACATCGAGTCGCTGTGCCGCGACCATGCCCGCTGGCGCGTCGTGACTGGCGATATCCTCGCCAGCTCTTCGCGCGGCCGTGTGCCGGGCGGTCCCTTTGACTTGGTCTTGCTGGATCCGCCCTATGCCTTTGGTGCCGAGCCGGTCGAGGAGCTGTTGCAGAACCTTGCCCAGCAAAACCTGCTCGCCCCGGGCGCATATGCCCTGTTTGAGCACGCTGCGGCCCAGCCTGGCGCACATCCGGCGGGCTTTGAGACCGTGCGCGAAAAGCGCTACGGCATCACCTCGGTCGACCTGCTGCGTTGGGTTGGCGACGATGGATGCGACGATGTCGACACCGAAAGCAGCGATGAGACTGTAGACCCGGAGGACGCCCATGAGTGACACCATTAACCGCGTGATCGTCCCGGGTACCTTCGATCCCATCACGTTTGGCCACATCGATGTTATCCGCCGCGCCCGCCGCATCTTTCCCAGCGTGATTGTGGCCGTAGCCGAATCACAGGGCAAAAACGGCGTCGGCACCACCTTTATGCTCGATGAGCGCGTGGCGCTGGCCCGCGAGGCTCTCGGCGATATTGACGGCGTCGAGGTCCTGCCCTTCACCGGCCTTCTGGTCGATTTCGCTCGCGAGCAGGGTGCAGGCGCCGTGGTCAAGGGCCTGCGCGCCATGACCGATTTTGAGTACGAGCTGCAGCAGGCAGACCTTAACTACCGCCTGGATAACGAGCTGGAGTCCATTTTTGTCATGAGTGCGCCGCAGTACGGCTATATCTCGAGCTCGGTGGTGCGCCAGATCGCCTCGCTTGGCAGCGACGTGTCGACGTTTGTGCCACCCAATGTAGTTGAGGCGCTGAAACATCGCTTTTCGTGACGTTGCATTATGCCTGTTGGCATGTGGTAAACTAACACGATGATATGTTACCTATGAAAGGAGACCGGATGCCGGGCGAGAATTTTCCTGGCGACAGGATCGTGAGCCTTGTCGAGGAGCTCGAGGGGCTCATCGAAGAGGCTAAGACGCCGTTCGGCAAGAACGCCCAAATGAAGGTCATCGATGCCGACGTCTTCTTTAACATCCTCGACGAGATCCGCATGAGCTATCCCGAGGAGTGGCAGAAGTCCCGCCGTATCCTCAAGGAGCGTGAGGAGCTTATGGCTTCCGCCGCCGCTCAGGCCGATTCCATCATTGCCGATGCTCAGCAGCAGGCCCTCACCATCGCCGGTGAGCAGGAGATCGTCCGCCTAGCGCAGCAGCAGGCCGACGATATCCGCGACCGCGCCCAGCAGTACGAGCGCGAGACGCGCTATGCTGCCGAGGACTATGCCGAGCAGGTCTTCACGCACCTCGAGGAGAACCTCAAGAGCCTGACCGGTACGGTCACC
>DAWCEJ010000199.1:0-12119 GCA_052274955.1 Collinsella sp. | reverse complement strand
TCTTGACAATGTCCTGCTCATATTAAAAGGAACGTCCCCAAGTGCCAAGGGTGTCCCCAACGACTAGTTGAATGGGGTCGGGATTGGAGCTGGGGAGGTAGCGGATTTCTAGCTCTATGCCGAGTTCTTGCAGCTCTTTGAAGGCGGCGACGTCTGTGTCGTCCACGGCAACTGTGGGCGTCGCGGGACGCTTGCCCTCCCCTGCTTGCATGTGACCGATACTGATCTTGGTAATGGGCACACCGCCCTTGACCAGCGCGAGCGCATCCGCGGGCGACGCCACCATGATGAGAATCCATTGGCGCGGCGTTGCGGTATGAATGATGTCGATGGTCCTTTGCACCGAGAAAAACCGCGTCCACACGCCTTCGGGCGCCGCGACCCTCATAGGCGCCCACTTGCGCGAATCCGCCGCAATCTCGTCGTTGACGATTAGGACGAGGTTGGAACCCATAGCCTCGTTCCACAGCTCAACGTCTTGCCCGTAAATAAACCGGTCATCGATACGCGTGAGAAGGATCTTGGGTTGAGCCATGGCAGTCCCATTCTGTTTGAGACTCGTAAGAGCGAGACATCACGTCTCCAATATTAGTGCATTTAAAGTGAGAAAAGCCGTCAGAACACTTGCACGGATGTGCGATGTCCCGTATCATAGACAGCCGTTGACGCCTCAGTTGCGTCACCACATGGCCGCCAGCGTAGCTCAGTTGGTAGAGCACCGCTCTCGTAAAGCGGAGGTCACCGGTTCGAGCCCGGTCGCTGGCTCCATTGCACAAGATAGCCGCCTTCGGGCGGCTTTTTTGTTGCCGATTCGCCCACTCGGTGGACTTCGGATTTAATGCTTAGGGGGCGGGGATTTACCAAAGTGAAATTTTAATGAAAAGAAACCCAGCTGCAACAATTGCCATGGTGAGGGCTCGAATTGGCCATATAGATTTAAAATAGCCACGATACCTTCTCTTTTGCTGGAACGATATATCTATACAAGGTTGTGAGCGGAAAACAAAAATACGTCGATTGCTATCCGACAAACGGGTCTGGAATTGCATTCACCGGCATTTCGGGGCAGATTGATACACATGTACGAAAGGGAACCTATGTGGTGCGTTGGGTTGGAGCTGCTGCAGGCCCGATATGGATTGCGGTCTTGCGTCCCGATGTCCAAATAGGTTTCTCTCTCTAGACGGGAAGTTGCTCATGGACGTCATATATGACGGAGATGACTGGGTCGATCATTATACTTGGCGCCTGGTCGGCTCGAACGACAATGGGGATGTGGTGTTTGATGGACTATGTCCAAAGCATCTCCATCCTTTTGTCTCGTCGTTAATTGAGAGTTCCGCTCGTGTTGCCCCCTACAGCTCGGCATCGCTTCATGATACGGACGTTTTGAAGACCATAAGGGAATCAATTGACGATGGCACGATGAGCGGCCCGCTGTTTTCTCGGCTTGTGGGGCTGGATGAGATTCAATCGAAACGACTGCTTGCGGGCGAAAAGGTGGAACTCACTTATCGGTCGATGATTTCAATCCTGCGGCTAGCCGATGTTCTTCGCAAATAAATCCAAGCACAACGCCGCCGGAAACTCCCCTACTCAACAAAAGCCCCGCCAACCGCAATCCCCAAGGGAACCGCGATTAACGGGGCCCAAGCGCACTCCTCCAAGGGATAACGCTCGCAACACGAACAGCTCAGCCGAGCAGCGTGCTACTCCTCCCAGTAAGCATCTGCAAGCAGCTTAAAGCAGATCTTCTTGACCGGCTGCGCGCCATCGCCCGGGAACTCGAGCGTGGGCATATGAGGCTCGCCGGCAACAAACAGCGCAAACTTGTCGTCAGCAAGATCGCCGGCGATCGAAGCGTCGGAATCGACCAGATCGTAGTCGTCCTTCTCGTCAAACTCCTGGACCAGCGTCAGACTGCCCGTGGCAACCTTAAAGGCCTCGCGACCCTCAATGTCGATCTGCAGGTCGTGATAGCGCTGATGCGTCTCGTAGTGAGCCTCGGCCTCGGGACGAGTCGTGGGAGCCATGACGTTCGCAAAGACCTTGTCGCCCAGAATCGGATGGCTGCCGACCTCGAGCTCCGCCGGATCGTTCTCCTCGAGCCAATCAATCAGCACGTCGAGGCCCTTGAGCATTCCGCGGTACTCCTCGATATCGCCCAGTGCACCGTAAATCATCTAAATCCCCTCTCGGATCGTTCCTTTGGCGGCTACTCGATAAACGCGTTACCGACGCTGTTGCCACCCACATACGTCTCGACCAGGGTAAGGTCGGGATTGAACACGACAAAGTCGGCGTCGCGCCCCGGCATAATGCTACCGCACTTGTCGTCAACATGAGCTAGCAAGCGATGCCGGAGCCGTCGCCCAAGCTCCTACAGCTCGGTCACGACAACGCCGTTGTAGACCTCGTCCCAACGGTCCATGACCAGATGGCCGGTCATGGGATCCATGGCATTGAGCTTGCCGCAGGTGTTGGCGGCACGCAGCACCGTCTCGTCGTCTGCGCCAGCAGCGATGGCATGTGCGAAGCCTGCGATAGTGGAGTCACCAGAGCCCGTGGCGTTAACGGCAGGGATATCGGGCGTCTTTGCGCGGAACGCACGGCCATTGTGGAAGCCAACGGAGCCGGCAGCGCCCATGGACACGACGACCCAGGGGATATCGGAGAAGCGGGCGTCAGAGGCGAGCGCGGCGCGGAGCTCGTCCACATCGTCGGTGGTAAAGCTCGTGCCCAGAAGGCCGTTGATCTCGGTCAGGTTAGGCTTGACCAGCTCGGGCTTAACTTCGGACTTAAGGGCGGCCTCGAGCGAAGCACCCGAGGTATCGAGCAGCACCTTGGCGCCGGCGTTCTCGGCAATGCCCGTGATCTTGGCATAGTAGTCCGCCTCAACACCGCGGGGCAGCGAACCCGAAATGGTGACGACGTCGGCCTTGCCCGCAAGCTCGGTAAACTTGGCGGTAAAGGCATCGAGCTCCTCGGGGGCAATTGTCGGGCCGCTCTCGAGCAGCTCGGTCTGGTTGCCGGCATGGAGGATGTTGAGGCAAATGCGAGTCTCGCCCTTGATGGGCACAAAATCATTCTTGATGCCGTTGGCATCCATGAGCTCAGCCATGTAGGCGCCCATGTGGCCGCCGAGCAGACCGGTTGCCACAACGTCGTCGCCCAGCTGGCCCAGCACACGGGCCACGTTAAGGCCCTTGCCGCCGGCGGTCTTTTCGGGCGTCACACGGTTGACGTCGTCGATAACGAGCTCATCGAGCTGATAGCGCGTATCGACAGACGGGTTCATCGTAACGGTGAGGATCATTTTTAGCTCCTTATCTCGCAGGCTCCTTGTGCCTCGCGATACGAGTCGACAAAACGGAATTACAGAATCTCAATCGTGAACGAGCGAACGACGGTCTCCTTGGGCTTGGCGATAAGGCAGCCGCGCTTATGCTCAAGCACGTCGTCCTCATCGGAACAGGTCGAAAGACCGCCCCAAGGCTCAACCGCCACAAAATCGCCCTCGGGCTTGCTCCACACAATGAGATATGGGAAGCCCTCAAAGCTCAAGCGGACGCCCTTGTCCTCGCCCTTTTTGGAAAGCGTGACCTGACGGCTCTCGAGCACGTCAAAGATGGTCTCCGCAAAATCGAAGAGCTCATGTGACAGAGGCAGCGTCTTTCCCACCATGGGGTTCTTGGAGCGGTTGGTCACGTCAATCAAGCCAGTCGAGGGGACGGCAGCGCAAAGCTCAGCAGCTTCGTCCTTCTCAAAGCGCAGTTCGTAGTCCGTATAAGCCTCGCCCTCATCGAGCGGGCACCTAAAGCCGGGATGACCGCCGATAAAGAACGGCATGTCCTCGGTTCCCTCGTTGGTCACCTCATAGGAAACGCGCACGGCAGCGTCCTCGAGCGTATAACGAGCGACAAGCTTAAACGGGTATGGATAATCGCTCAGCAGCGCGGCGTTATCCTCCGAAGCCAGGCACATCACCAGCTCGTTCTCGCCTTGGCTCAGCAGCTTCCACTCCTGTTTGCGCGCAAACCCGTGGCGAGCGAGCTTTACATGATGCCCGGCAAACGTCATGGCGCTGTTGTCGCGCAAGCCTCCGCAAATCGGGAAGCAAATCGGTGCCTGGCCGGACCACACGGCGGGATCGCCCTGCCACAAGTACTCGCGACCTCCAGCCTCAATCGAGGTAAACGAACCACCAGCCGTGGACACCTTAATAGAAATCGAATCGTTGGAGAGAGCGTATTCCATTGCCCATCCTTTCGAACAACTGCTTTTTGCTCGCAAGAACCCGTCTCGGCCCTAACCAAAGGACAAACCCGCACGTTCATCGATGCGTCCGGTATCCTAGCCATGCAACGGGGTACCATACAGACATTGATGCAATTACAGCTGAAAGGCCTTCTTATGCGAACCATCATCCTCTACGCCTCGCGCCATCACGGCAATACGAAAAAGCTCGTGGACGCCATCGTCGAGGCGCACCCCGAAATCGATACCCTCGATGTGAAGTCACTCGGTAAAAACGAGTACCCAGACCTGCATGAATATCATCTGATCGGTGTCGCCACGGGCATCTATTACTCCGAGATCGACAAGGACATGGCACGCGTGCTCACGAACGTGCTGCAGCCGCAGGACAAGGTGTTTGGCCTTATGACCTATGGCGGCAAAAACAAGTGGTACGGCAAGGATATCGATGGCATCTGCCGCATGAGGCAGGCCATCTTTATGGGTGTCTACGGCTGTCCCGGCTTTGATACGTGGGGGCCGTTCAAACTCGCCGGCGGTGTCCAAAAGGGACACCCGACCGCTGAGGAAATTAAGGGCGCCGTCGACTTCTTCGACAAGATCGAAGACGAGTATGGCGACATCATCGTCGAAGAGTACGCCAAGCGCGAGAAGCGTCTAGCATACGAGAAGGAGCATCCTGCAGGAGGCCTGGTGGCCGGCGTCAAGCGCACGGCAAAGAAGATCGCTAACAAGCTGTAACTGTGAAGGTGCTTTTGAGCGTTTAACCCATACGGCGGGTCCGAGCAGATTCGGGCCCGCCGTCTTTTTCTATCGCTACTCGGTAAAGGCGTTGCCGACGCTCTGGCCGCCAACATACGTCTCGACGAGGGTGAGCTCGTGGTCGAACACGACAAAGTCGGCGTCGCGACCCGGCATGATGCTGCCGCACTTATCCTCAATGTGCGCGGAGCGTGCCGGCACCTCGGTTGCCATGCGAATGGCGATATCGGCGCTGGCGATGCCCCAGTCGACGATGTTCTTGACGCCCTGGGCAAGCGTGAGCACCGAGCCGGCAATGCTCTTGCCGTCGGCGAGCCAGCACAGGTTGTCCTTCATGATGACGTCCATACCACCACTGGTGTAGCTGCCCTCGGGCATGCCGCCGCAACCCAGGCAGTCGGTGATGAGCACCGTGTGCTGCCAGCCCTTTGCCTGCAGCAGCGCCTTAATGGCGGCAGGGTTTACGTGCTTGCCGTCACAGATGATCTCGGCGTAGGTCTCGGGCGTGGACATGGCAGCCCCCACGCCCCCGGGCTCACGGTGGTGCAGCCCGCGCTGGCCGTTATAGGTATGCGTAAAGCAGCTGGCACCGGCGTTGATGGCGGCAATGCACTCATCGTAGGTGGCGTCGGAGTGACCGATGCTGGTCACCACACCCTTGGCGTTCAGAGCAGCCGCATAAGCAGCGGCACCGTCGCGCTCGGCCGCCATGGCACTCTTAACGATGCGACCACCCGCAGCCTCCTGCCACTGATCGAAGACCTCCTCGGAGGGATCGATAAGATAAGCGGGGTTCTGCGCGCCCACGTGCTTCATGGTAAAGAAGGGGCCCTCCAAGTAGATGCCCTGAATGCGAGCACCGCAGAAGTCGGGGCCGCGACCCTCGTCCGCCTGAGCGATAGCGGCGCAGGCGTCCTTGATCTGCTCGACGCCATCGGTGAACGTCGTGGGCAGCCAGCTGGTGGTACCACGACGGGCGAGCTCGGTCGAGCTGATATCGATGCCCTCGGGATCGTTATCGGTAGTTGAGTGGTTGTAGAAGCCATGGATGTGAGTATCGACCATACCCGGTGCGATCCACGATCCCGTGTAGTCCTTAATCTCGCAAGAGGGCTCGTCGGCCTGCCAGGCGCCAAAGACGCCATCCTCGACCATAAGATAGCCGCCCAGTTGCGGGCCTGCCGGCAAGAAGAACTTGTCAGCCTTAATTGCGTACGTGCTCATATGCACTCCTTGCTTCTAAAGCAGTTGACCGTGGTGATACTTATACCCGGTCCATGTAAAAACAAAAAGCGCCCGCCCGCCGTTATGAGCGGACGGGCGCCCTTACAGGGGGACGCGATTAAGCGGTGAAGGGGTGAATCGTCACGCCCTTAACCACGCGGTTGACCGTGCCGGTGGGGCTCGGCGTATCGGGCGTGTTGCCCACGCGCACGGAGTTGAGCAGGCTGATAGCCTGAGCAAACATCACGAACGGCAGAGCAAGGTAGCCCTCGGGAAGTGCCTCGTAGCCCTTAAAGGTGAAGGACTCGCCCTCGTAGACGGTGGCATCTTCCTGCTGAACGGCGATGATGTGCTGAGCGATCTCGTCGCCACCGATCTCGTTGAGGATGTCGATGTCGTACTGACGGGTGTAGGCGTCGTTATTGACGAACACGAAGACGAGCGTCTTATCGTCGACGAAGGACTTGGGTCCGTGACGATAGCCCATGGAAGTGTCGTAGGAAGTAGCGACCAGACCGTGAGCGAGCTCGAGGATCTTGAGCTGGCTCTCCTGGGCAAGGCCACCGAAGGAGCCAGAACCCAAGTAGGTCACGCGGTTGAAGTCGCCAGCCAGGTAATCGGCGATCTCGGGCTCACGAGCGATAACCTCCTCGCCCATCTTGGCGATGGTCTCGACCCACTCGGCCTTCTGCTTGTCAGAGGCAGTGTCGAAAATAAGGGTGGAGAGCAGGGTCATGCAGGAATAAGAACCAGTCATGGCGAAGCCCTTGTCGTTGGCGCGCGGGATGAGCAGCGTCAGCGCGTTGGGATCATCGGCAGACTCGACGGCGAGCTTGCCCTCGGGAGCGCAGGTGATGTTGAGGAACTTGACGTTGTGGACGAGCTCCTTGGCAACGGCAACGGCGGCAAGGCTCTCGGGGCTGTTGCCAGAGCGGGCAAAGGAAACCACGAGCGTGGGATCCTCGGCGCGCAGGAAGTCGCGCGGGGCGCTCACGATGTCGGTCGTGGCGATGGGCTTAAAGTCGTAGAGATCAGTGTTGCCAGCGTGACGCAGGTACGGGGCGCAGGTATCGCCAACGTAGTCGGACGTACCGGCACCGGTGAAGACAACGGACAGACGACCCTCGCCCATAGCGCGAGCCTCGGCCAGGAAGGCCTCGATGGCCTCCTTGTTCTCGCGATAGATGTTGAGCGTATCACGCCAAAGCTCGGGCTGCTGAGCAATCTCGGCCGTGGTGATCTGGGCGCCGAGCTCGGTGAGCTCCTCGACACTCTTCTCGAACATTCTTAATACCTCTCTCTAGAAGTAATCCTCTGACGTGCAATTATACACTTCGGTTGGTTATCTGGTAGTAACCAGTTAAATGCAAAGAATCACCATATGGAAACGATGCGAGCACTAGTTACTGCGCTGGTGGTAAACCTTGTATTTAAACTGATCGGCACGAGCAACCGAGAGTGTGTACTCCACTACCTCGTTTGACTCGTTATACGTAGTCCTGACCAAATCGAGCACAGGCGAGCCCTCGACAATTCCCAAAAGGTGGGCATCGGTGGGACGGGCTATGCTCGCATAGAACTCCTCTTCGGCCACGCGAATCTTTTGCTGAAAGTCCTGCTCAATCACATCGTAAAGCGGCTTACGCTCCAGCAGCGGTCGCTTTAGGGACAGAAATTGACGAACCGGTAGATAGCTGCGTTCGACCATCATGGGCATGTTGTCGGCAGAACGAAGGCGCTTGAGCTTAAAAATGCGATCACCGATGCGCAATCCCATATGCTCGGCCAGATTCTTATCGGCCTCCATCTCGCAAAACTCGAGAATCGTGGTCTCGGGTTCTCGACCCATCGCGCGCATCTGCTCGGTAAAGCTGTAGGACTGCATAAGATTGGTTGCTTTTGCCGAACGGTCGGTCACAAAGGTACCGCGACCGTGCTGCCGAACCACCAGTCCTAAACGCTCCAGTTCCTGCAGAGCCAGGCGTACCGTAGTGCGCGAGAGACCATAGCGCTCCGAAAGTTCGCGCTCGGAAGGAATCATGTCACCGGCGCGATATTCATGGTCAATCTTTTCGGTCAGAATATCGACCAGCTGATCGTACAGCGGTTGCTTACGCGCTCCGATCGCCATCCTATCCTCCCTTTTGCTCGAATTCGGCTAACTACCTAGGGTGTTATGCATTATCTGTCTGCCACACCCGAATCATTAAGAAAACAAAAGCCGCGCGCTCTTTCGAGCACGCGGCTTTTAACATACACATGGCTTAAGGGGTCGGGGTGTGAGCCGCGTAGGGACACACCCCTCAAGCTAGAGCCTTACCAGATGCTCGGCCAGAGACCAAGCGGGCCAGCGCCCAGGATGCCAAGGACGAAGAGCAGGAGAATGCCCTTGGTCGGGGTCCAGCTGTGCTTAGCGAACATGTAGTAAAGCAGCAGCGTAAGCATAAGCGGGACGAGCTTCGGGACGATGGTGTTGAGGGTGTCGGCAACAGAGAAGTTGACCGGATCCTCGGTGACGGTGCCGTAGGTAACGGACTCCATGCCGTTGCCCAGATCGGTGACGCCGCACTCGACAGCGTTGCCGTCGGCATCGGAAGCGGTGAGGGCGTTGCCGTCCTCATCGGTCATGGCGATGGTACCGGCCTCAGCGGTCTCGGTATCGATGCCCTCCATACCGGTGAAGTTCTCGGCCTCCTTCTCGGAGACGATCACGGTAGTAGCGGAGAGGCCACGGGTGGTGCCGTTGGGAATCTGGAGGTTGATCTGGGTGCCACCCATGGTGACGACCAGGCAACCGACGACGAAGACGCCCATGATGGAAGCGGCACGCGTGAAGGCCTGCATGTTGGCGGTCAGAGCGTCAATAGCGCTGGTGCCAAGCTTGTAGGACCAGTTCATGAGCCAGAAGCGCAGAGCGAACTGGACGACGTTGAAGATCACCAGGAAGATGATCGGCGCAGCGGCGTTGCCGTTGATGGCCATGTTAGAGGTGATGCCAGCCGTGATAGGCACGAGCGTCAGCCAGAACAGAGCGTCACCGATACCACCGAGCGGGCCCATTGCGGCAACGCGGACGGCGCGGATCGTGGGGATGTCAACCTTGTTCTGCTCGAGCGAAAGCACGATACCCATAACAAAGGTGACGAGGAACGGGTGGGTGTTGAAGAACTCCAGGTTGTGGCTCATGGAAGCCGCGAGGTCGTTCTTGTTGGTGTGGATCTTCTCCAGACCGGGGATGATGGAGTAGAGCCAGCCAGCAGCCTGCATACGCTCGTAGTTGAACGAGGCCTGCAGGAAGCAGGAGCGCCAAGCCATCTTGTTGAGGGTCTTCTGGTCGAGCTGCGGAGCAGGAGTGAGATCCTCGTAGTGCTCCGGGATCACATACTCATTAGATGCCATCTTCGAAGTCACCTCCGTCAGAAACAGCTGCACCCTTCAGCTCGGTCTGCTGCTGGAAGTCCCAGAAAGCGATGCCGAAGCCGATGAGAGCGAGGATGAGCAGGGCAGGGGTTGCCAGAGAATCGTTGGCAACGGTGATGAGCGCGAGGCCAAAGCCCATGAGGAAGAAGCCCCACATATCGCGGTTCATCATAACCTTGAGCAGGACGGCGAAGCCGACGAAGCGCATCATGCCGCCTGCAGCGGAGAGACCGGTCTGCAGCCAGGTCGGGATGGCGGAAGCGATGGTCTGACCGATGGTAGCGCCAGCGATGAAGAACAGGGTGACGACGACAGCGAAGATCAGGCCGAGCAGAGCCATGGCGAAGTAGTTCAGACGCTCGATACCCTTGGTGTCAGCGTTGTGAGCCATGTTGTCCGCGGAGGACATGAGCGGCGACATAAGCGTGAAGACCAGGGTAACGCCGAGCTGACCAAGCAGAGCGAACGGAATGGCAAGGCCGACTGCCGCGTTGGGCTCGAGGCCCGTAGCGATAGCGAGAATGGCTGCCATGATGCCGCCGATAACGGCGTTAGGCGGCTGAGCACCTCCGATCGGCATGTTGCCGATCGTCATGAGCTGATAAGTACCACCCACGAGAAGACCGGTGTTGAGGTCGCCAAGGATAAGACCGATGACGGCGCCGGTGACGATGGGCTGATAGAGAGACTCGAGGAAGTTAAACTGGTCGATTGCCGCGACGAACGTGACGATGAAGACCAGAGCGACCTGGAAGATCGTGTATTCCATCTTGCTCCTCCTTTCAAAATGTATGTACGCACTTTGGATATCACGTACAGAATGTCAGGGTTTCACTCCTGACAACGTGGATCACGAGGATTACGAGAAGAGCTTGCTCGTGTCCTCAACAGGCGTGCTCGGAACGCGCCTGATCTCCAACTCCACCCCCAATTCCTGCAGCTCTTTAAACGCAGCGACATCCTCGTCGTTAACTGCGACGGAGGTGGCGACTTGGCGCTTTCCTTCCGACATGTGCATGTTGCCGATGTTTACCTTCTTTATAGGCACACCGCCCTTGACGAGCGTAAGCACGTCTTCCGGTGTTTCGGCCACGATGAAGATCTTCTGGCGCGGGCTCGCCTTGCCGATGACGTCGATGGTCTTCTGCAGGGAGAAGAAACGCGTAGCGACGCCGGTGGGAGCGGCCATCTTCATGAGGTTCTGGCGCATGGTGTTGGTCGACACGTCGTCGTTGGCGACGAGGATGAGGTTGGAGCCCAGGGTGGAGTTCCACTGGGTGGCAACCTGACCATGAACCAGTCGGTTATCGATGCGGGTAAGAAGAATGTTGGGTTCTGCCATGTTGATCAGCTTCCTTTCGTTGATTGCTGACGACAGTTACTTGATCTCCTGAATCGCGTAACGCGAAACATCTACGACGGCACCGGATCGGACTTTGATTTGGACCTTATCGCCTTCGATGCCCTTGACGGTTCCGTAGATACCGCCGGCGAAAAGGACCTCCTGACCCGGCTTGAGCTCGGTGTGCAGCTCTTTGAAGTACTTCTGCTTCTTCTTCATGTTGATCTGAGACCAAATGGTGTAAATCACACCCATGATGGCAAGAAGACCTAAAAGAGCGACCGAGGAGCTCAGGACGCTAGCTCCGAAATCGGCCATTAGATGCCGTCCTCGTCACCGAAGATATCCTCTTCCTCGGCACCAGCCACGGAGGCGACCGTCTGAGCGGTGATGCCCGTCTGGCCAACGGTCACGGCCTGCTCGCCAAGCTCGGCGAGCGTGGCGTTGCCGCGGAGGAACAGAAGCTCAATAACCATGGGAAGGTTAGTTCCAGTCAGAATCTCGACGTTGTCGACATCCTGGGCAATCATCATTGCCTGGTTGAACGGGGTACCACCAAGCAGATCGGTAAAGACGAGCACGCCGTCGCACTCCTCGCGCATGGCGGTAATAGCGGCGCGGAGATCCTCACCGTAGGAAGCAGCCTGGTCGCCCTCGAAAGGAACGACGGTAAAAGCGGGCTGGTCACCAGCGACCATAGCGATAGCGCTTGCAAGGCCGGGTGCGAACTGTCCATGACCGGTAAGAATAAAGCCAACCATTCAAATTTCCCTTCCGAAGGTGTGTACAATCTGAGTCCGATAGTTTTCGGAAGCCAGCGGGCAGACGCCCTTAAAGCTTCTCGGAAAGCGCTCTTTGAAGACCAGTGGTCTCTCAACTGGTAGTAACCATGTGACGTGTTGTTGTCACTATATCACCACAGAAGAGGTTGCTTTCGTTGATTCATACAGTAAAACGTTTTTGCACCGCTCACGGCGATAAATCGACCGTTTACCGCTCGTTAACACTTCTACCTGCACTGATAATTGTTCTCGGGGGAGGCGGGCACTGCGGGGCGCGGCAACGGCGCGCGATTTCCGCGTCGCAGCGCTACCCTGATGCTGAATGCCGGGAC
>DAWCEJ010000198.1:0-4414 GCA_052274955.1 Collinsella sp. | reverse complement strand
CATTTCCATCGAACTCAAAAACATCGGCAGCATCGAGAATAGATAAACTGCGCTTGGACGCTGCAGAAAAACAAAGGCCGAAGCCTCGGATGAGGGCTTCGGCCTTTTTACTTGGGGCTTAATTTCGCTACTGGTTGAGCATAAGTCAGCGAAAACGACCCAGAGCGAGCAAGGTGACGTGAAAGAGGAGGGCATTGACCTTCTGGTCATGCCCGACGATTGAACGTCAGATTGCCGCTCTGGGTCGTTTGCAGCGCCGACTAGTTACGCGGTTTGGTAAAACCGCGTAACCCTACAGTTGACGTAAGCCCTCTTCCAGGCCGGTCTTGCTGTCGGTCTTTTCGTCGCGCATCTTGATGACGCGGGCGGGAACGCCGGCCACGACGGCGCCGGCGGGGACGTCCTCGACGCATACGGCACCGGCGGCCACGACGGCGCCCTTGCCCACGCGCACGCCCTCCAGGACCACGGCGTTGGCGCCAATCATGACGTCGTCCTCGATGATGACGGGCGTGGCGCTCGCGGGCTCAACGACGCCCGCCAGTACGGTGCCGGCGCCGATGTGGCAGTTCTTGCCCACGGTGGCGCGGCCGCCTAGCACGGCACCCATATCGATCATGGAACCCTCGCCGATGACGGAACCGATGTTGATGATGGCGCCCATCATGATGACAGCACGGTCGCCGATCTCGACGCGGTCGCGGATGATCGCGCCCGGCTCGATGCGAGCGTTGATTCCCTTAAGGTCGAGCATGGGGACGGCGGAGTTGCGGCAGTCATTCTCCACGTCGTAGTAGTCGATGGAGTCGGCGTTGGCGTCGAGGATGGTCTTGAGCTCATCCCAGTCACCAAAAACGGTCTTGCCGCGACGACCGCCGTAGACGTGCGCATCGCCCCACTGGACCTTCATGCCGGGCTTCTCGCGCACATACAGCTTGACGGGCGTCTTCTTGGGCGCGGTGGCGATGTAGTTGATAATCTCCTGTGCATCCATCTCGGCTGCGTTGCTCATATCTTGTTTCTCCTTTACGCGGGCTTGGTTAATGATTGGTTAGGCAAACATGACCTGGTCAAAGGTGTAGAAGCCAGGGTCGCGGACGACGAGCTTTTGGGCGGCGGCCAGGGCGCCGTTGACAAAGATCTGGCGGCGCATGGCGCGATGGCTAAGCGTGACTTCCTCGTCCTGGCCAAAGAAGCTCACCTCGTGTACGCCGGCGACGGTGCCGCCGCGCAGCGAGTGCATGCCGATCTCCTTGGGGTCACGCGCGCCACACATGCCCTCGCGACCGTAGACGGGGTGGTAGCCCGCCTCGGGCTCAGCCTCGACCACGGCGTCGAGCAAGAGCTTGGCGGTGCCGCTGGGGGCATCGACCTTTTGGTTGTGGTGCGTCTCGACGATCTCGCAGTCAAAGCCGGGCAGCTCGCGCGTGGCCTGGGCCACCAGGTGGCGCAGGGCGGCGATGCCGATGGAGTAGTTGCCCGAGTGCATGACGCGGGCGTTCTGGCCCAGCTCGCGCAGGCGATCCATCTGCTCGGGCGAATAACCCGTGGTGCCGGAAACGAGTGCGGCGCCCGTGCGCTCGACATAGGCAGCAACGGCGTCGAAGGTCACGACGTTCGAGAAGTCGATGATCACATCGGCCGCCGGAGCGCTCTCGAGCTCGGTCAGATTAAAGCCGATCTGGGCAACGATGTCGAAAACGGGCTGACCGGCGGCGTCAACGATGCTCTCAGCGGTGGTGCGGATGAGCGAGCCCATGCGGCCCGTTCCCATAATGACGGTCTTAATCAAGCAGACCAGCTCCCTTCAGAGCGTCGGTAAGTGCGGTGCGTGTGTCGTCGGCCATGGGGCACAGCGGCATGCGATAGTTGGCTTCGATCATGCCCATCTGGGCGAGCGCTTCCTTAACGGGGATGGGGTTGACCTCGCTAAAGAGGGCGTTGATGAGCGGCTGGCCGGCAATCTGGATCTCGCGGGCGCGCTCCACGTCACCATCAAGGTAGGCGCGGCACATGTCGTGCACGAGCTGCGGCTGCACGTCGGCCCACACGCTGATGGTGCCCGAGGCACCCAGGCTCATGAGCGGTACGGTGAGCGCGTCCTCGCCCGAGTACATGCGGAAGTCGTCGGACAGCAGGTGTGCGATCTTGGCGGCATAGGCGACGTTGCCCGACGCCTCCTTGATGCCCGTGATGTTGGGGTGTGCGGCCAGGCGCTCGACATTGCGCTCGCTGATGCCGCAGCCGCAGCGACCGGGGATGTTGTACAAAATGCAGGGGATGTCCACCGCATCGGCCACGGTCTTAAAGTGCTGGTAGATGCCCTCCTCGTTAGACTTGTTGTAGTAGGGGGTAATGAGCAGCAGACCGTCGGCGCCCAGGCCCTGGTAGGTGAGCGACTTGGTGAGCATCGTCTGCGTGGAGTTGGAGCCCGAGCCGGCGATGACGGGGATGCGGCCTGCGACCTGCTTGACCACGGCGGCAACGACAGAGTTGTCCTCGTCGTCGGTCATCGTGGCGCTTTCGCCGGTGGTACCCAAGGTGAGGATGGCGTCGGTGCCGTTCTGAAGATGGAAATCGACCAGGCGCTCAAGCGCATCAAAGTCGACGCTGCCGTCCTTTTTAAACGGCGTGACGAGGGCGACGATCGAGCCCTCGAGGTTGCGGACATCCATATTCTTCTCCTTCGCTTCTGCGATCTGGATGCGTTTGTTCCATTGGGCAGCGACTGCCAGGCGCTCGTCCTGAGCACGACGGCGGGCGCTTTCGGCACGCGACTTGGCCAGCAACTCGCGACCACACGGCAGCACGTCGAGCGTGGCAAAATAGTCGCCCGGGCGCTCGGCGCGGCGAATGAGATCTGCCGAGCCGTCGGGGCGCAGTAGCACTTCGGCGGAGCGCAGACGTCCGTTGTAGTTGTAGCCCATGGAGTAGCCGTGCGCGCCGGTGTCGTGGATCACGAGCAGGTCGCCCATATCGATCTGCGGCAGTTCGCGGTCGATGGCGAACTTGTCGTTGTTCTCGCACAGATTGCCCGTAATGTCGTACGTGTTTGTGGCAGGCGCCGCGGTCTTGTCGGAGCCACCCGGCTGGCCCATCACCGTAATGTGGTGGTAGGCGCCATACATGGCAGGGCGGACCAGATCGACGGCACTGGCGTCGACACCGATATAGTCCTTGTAGATCTGCTTCTCGTGGATGGCCTTGGTGACCAGGCAGCCGTAGGGGCCCATCATAAAGCGGCCCATCTCGGTGCAGATGGCCACATCGCCCATGCTGGCGGGAACCAAGATCTCGTCGTAGGCCGCGTGTACGCCCTCGCCGATGGCACGGATGTCGTTAGCCTGCTGCTCGGGCAGGTAGGGGATACCCACACCGCCGGACAGATTGATAAAGGCGACATGTGCGCCCGTTTCACGCTCCAGGCGCACGGCAAGCTCAAAGAGGATGCGCGCAAGCTTGGGGTAGTAGTCGTTGGTGACGGTGTTGCTGGCAAGGAATGCGTGGATGCCAAAGTCCTCGGCGCCCTTGGCCTTGAGCATGCGGAAGGCCTCGAAGAGCTGCTCGGTGGTCATGCCGTATTTGGAGTCGCCGGGGTTATCCATGATGCCGTTGGAGAGCTGGAATAGGCCGCCCGGATTAAAGCGGCAGCTGACCGTCTTGGGGATGGGTCCCGCAACGCGCTCAAAGAACTCGATGTGGCTGATGTCGTCAAAGTTGACGATGGCACCCAGCTTGTCGGCGAGCTCAAAGTCCGCCGCCGGTGTGTCGTTGGACGAGAACATGATGTCGTGTCCGGTGATGCCCAGCGAGCGGGCGATCATGAGCTCGGTATAGCTCGAGCAATCGCAGCCGCAGCCGTATTCGTTGAGAATGGAGATGAGTGCCGGGTTGGGGTTGGCCTTGACGGCAAAGTATTCCTTAAAGCCCGGGTTCCATGCAAAGGCGTCGCGCACTTCTTGCATGTTGCGGCGGATGCCCGCCTCGTCGTATAGATGAAACGGCGTGGGGAACTGCTCGACGATATGCTCGAGCGTCTCCTTGTCCACAAACGGCTGCTTGGCCGCATATGCCTCGTTGGGAGTCAATGACATGTCCCGTAAACCTCGCTATCCAGACGGCGCTACCTGCGCATCGAATCCGCATAGCGTGGACCCAATGTCCGGATAGCGCTCCCGCATTGCTGCAGACAGTCCTGCGGGTGTTTCCCGCAGGCCCACCAGGCTGTTCGTGCCCGAAAAACCCAGTTCGGCGGGTTTCGCCTCCCCGCGGGGTCAAAGCCTGCCGGCTCGCCCGCGGCTCTTCGTGCCCGCGCCTCTATCAAGTGGTAACGACCCTACCACGTTGCACTTTACCAAACAAGAGTATTCGTATATAACGTTTAAAAAATGCAGGGATATGCTGGAAATAAGGG
>DAWCEJ010000197.1:0-1510 GCA_052274955.1 Collinsella sp. | reverse complement strand
CGTTCGACCTTTGCCGCTACCCACGCCCTCAAGCGCCCACGCCGCTCTTAGTAATCCACCGCCGCAGGGCTGTTCATCCAGTCGTTCACAAACGCGCCGTAGCGACCCTCGATAATGGCCTGGCGGGCACGCTGCATAAGGTTGAGCAGGTAGTAGATGTTGTGCATCGACAGCAGGATGCCGCCGAGCATCTCCTTCTGCGTGACCATGTGGCGGATGAGCGCACGGCTGTAGCCGCCCGTGCACACCGGACAGGTGCAAGTGGGATCGATGGGGCCGTCGTCGTGAGCAAAGCGCGCGTTGCGGAAGTTGAGGCGACCTTCGCTGGAGAACGCCGTGCCCATGCGGCCGGTGCGCGTCGGCAGCACGCAGTCGAACATGTCGATGCCCACGCCCACACCGCGCACGAGCGTGGTCGGGTTGCCGACGCCCATCAGGTAGCGCGGCTTGTGCTTGGGCATGTACTCGGAAGCCAGCGGCGCCAGCGTCTCGAACATGGTCTCGTGGTCCTCGCCCACCGAGTAGCCGCCGATGCCGTAGCCGGGGAAGTCGCCGCACTCCTCCAGGTGGCGTAGCGAGCGCAGGCGCAGGTCCAGGTGCATGCCGCCCTGGACGATACCAAAGAGTGCCTGGTCATCGCGGGTATGCGCCTTGTAGCAGCGCTCGGCCCACATGCTCGACAGCTCCACGGCGCGCTCGACATACTGACGCGTGGCGGGATAGCCAGGGCACTGGTCGAGCTGCATACAGATGTCGGAGCCGAGCTTCATGGCGATCTCCATGTTGTCCTCGGGCGTCCAGAACACGTGGCGGCCGTCGTAGTCGTTGACGATAAAGCGCACACCCTCGTCGGTAAGCTTGACGGCGTCGTTGTGGCTAAAGACCTGGAAGCCGCCCGAGTCGGTGAGGATGGGGCCGTGCCAGTTCATAAACTTGTGCAGTCCGCCCAGCTCGGCGATGGTGTCCTCGCCGGGACGCATGGACAGGTGGTAGGTGTTGGCAAGCACGATCTGCGCACCGAGCTGCTTGACGGTCTCGGTGGGGATGCCCTTGACGTTTGCCTTGGTGCCCACGGGCATAAAGATCGGCGTCTCGATGTCGCCGTGCGGGGTGTGCAGCACGCCGGCGCGCGCGTGCGTCGTCGGGTCCTCGGCGATCAGATCGAATTTAAAGAGGTTCTGATCCATAAACTGGAACTCCTTGGTTGCGGTTCATACGCAGACCATTATACGGGCAACCAACGAGGAGCACCGACTCGACAGAAACTGGTGCAAGGGGGACAGGTTTCTTTGCACCAACTTGGTGCAGATTAACCTGTCCCCCTTGCACCAAACACTCGACACAACAACGAGAGTGGATTTTCGGACACCCACTCGACGAGAGTGGATAATCTCCCACTTTTGACTGAATCAAGCCCTCAAAATGGGAGATTATCCACTCTCATGCTGAGGGACGTCTTGCAGCAGCTTGCAACAGCCAAGGCAACGCCGATGCCTTGGCAATGCCAGCG
>DAWCEJ010000196.1:0-23046 GCA_052274955.1 Collinsella sp. | reverse complement strand
CGCTGCTCGATTGGTACAAGTCGCCCATCACGTTCGACGAGGCCAATGAGTTTGAGGGCGTGCTCGAGGCTTCACTCGAGCTCCGTAGCGCCGTGACCAAGGCCCTTGAGGATGCCCGCTCCGCCGGTACCTTCACCAAGAGCCAGCAGGTCCGCGTCAAGGCGGTCGTTCCCGCCGAGATGTACGCGCTGCTGACCGGTGATAAGGCCGTCGACCTGGCCGAGTTCTACATCGTTTCCGATGTTGAGCTGACCCAGGGCGAGGAACTCTCCGTTGCCATCGAGGCAGCCGAGGGCGAGTGCTGTGACCGTTGCTGGAACTACCGCACCACCGTCGGCGAGTACAACGGCCACGCGCATATCTGCAAGCGCTGCGCGAATGCCCTTTAAGGCACGGTAACTCGGCATTTTAGTTATTGGGAGAATTTGGACGCCTTCGGCCCATTTGCTCCGCTGAATAAAAGCGGCATTCTGTTTTTCGGAATGCCGCTTTCTTTTTATGCTGGTTATTTATCTGGCGTTAGCGAATATGTCGTGCGCTCTGCGTGTGGCAATATAAGATGGTTAATTGCGTTAAACGGAATTCGATGTTCTTGAGGGTAGGGGATTGATTTGGGTCGTGCTGGGGATATGACGCCGCCTTTGCGTTGGCGGTTGGGTGTTGCTGGTGGGGTGGCGCTGGTTGTGCTGCTTGTTGACCAGCTGACCAAGCTTGCGGTTCGTGCCGCGGGCGACGCTTTGCATGTGACTGTTATCCCCGGTGTGATCGACTTTCTATTTGTCCGCAATATCGGTGCTGCCTTTAGCATGGGCGAGGGGCATGGCATCGCGTTTGCCGTGCTGGCGTTGGCGGTCATTATCGCTATTGCCGTGTACTTGCTTCGCGCGCCCCAGCTTGCTCGCTTGGAGGTTGTGGGCATGGCTATGGTCGCGGGCGGCGCCATTGGCAACGCGATCGACCGTCTGACTTTTGGCTTTGTGACCGATTTTATTGCCACCACCTTCATCGACTTTCCCGTCTTTAACGTGGCCGATATCGGCATCACCGTAGGCGTTGTGCTTGCCCTCATCGGCTACATGTTCTTGAGCCCTGCGGCCCGCGAAGTCGATGCGACTGCCGAGCTCAATGCCCGTGATGAGGCCCGCGCCAAGCGCAAAGCCAAGCAGCGTGGGGAGCGTGCCCGCAAGATTCGCGAAAGGAATGAGCGTTAATGGCCGACATCCATATTCTTGTTGCCGACGATTGCTCTGGCCAGCGTCTCGACGCCTTTCTGGGTGCCAACGACGGCTGCCCCACGCGCTCTGCCTGCGCGCATCTGATCGAGGGCGGCGCCGTAATCGTGAACGGCGAGACCTGCCTATCAAAAAAATATGCTGTGCGCTCCGGTGACCGTATCTCGGTCGACCTGCCCGAGCCGCATGATCCCACTGATGTGATTCCCGAGGCCATCCCCCTCGATATCCGTTACGAGGACGACTACCTCATCGTGCTCTCCAAGCAGCGCGGCCTGGTGTGCCATCCCGCCCATGGCCACGAGAGCGGCACGCTTGCGAACGCTCTGGTCTACCACTGCGGCATTGACCATCTGGGTACCGTGCAGGGTGAGGACCGCCCCGGCATCGTGCATCGTTTAGATCGCGATACCTCGGGCCTCATGCTTGCGGCAAAAGACGACGACACGCAGCGCGCACTCCAAAATCTCATTCGCACGCGCACGCTCGATCGTCGCTATATCACGCTCGTTCACGGACATATCGCTATGGATGAGGGCACCATTAACACCGGCATTGCCCGTTCTACGCGTGACCGTGTCAAGATGGCGGTTTCGGACGATCCTTTCGCGCGCCAGGCCATTACGACCTTTAAGGTCCTCGAGCGCTTCGATTCCACGCGTTTTGACGACGGCTATACGCTCGTCGAGTGCCACCTGTTTACGGGCCGCACACATCAGATTCGCGTGCATATGCGCCATATCAACCACGCCTGCGTGGGCGATCCGCTCTACGGCAAGTGCGATGCACGCGCCGATCAGGGTCTGACCAGGCAATTCCTTCATTCCTGGCGTGTTGCATTCGACCATCCCGTGACGGGGGAGCGCATTGAGTGCCGCGACGAGCTGCCGTGGGATCTCGCTGCGGTTCTTGACGACCTGGCCCCGCGCTCGCTTGGTCGCACCGCTGCCGGCGACGAGATCGTTCCTCAGCTCGGTCTTCTCGAAGCCTAGTCAGTATTAGGTGGTTTCTTGAACGCCCCTAGCCTGCGGTAAGATATACGATTGTTTACGTAACGCGTTCCTGGGAGCCTGCATGCTCGCCTTTTTACAAACCAACACGCCCATCGTGATCTTCAACCAGATTGTCGTCACGCTGCTCACGGTCTGCTTTCTGTACCAGGTGGTCTTCTTTGTCATCGGTGCTCTTCGTGGCGAGGTCGCGCCTCCCAAGGCCAAAAAACTCCACCGCTATGCCTTCTTTATCGCGGCGCATAACGAGGAAGCCGTGATCGCCAACCTCGTTCGCTCCATCAAGGACCAGGATTATCCGTCCGAGCTTATCGAGGTCTTTGTGGTCGCCGATGCCTGCACCGACAACACGGCACAGCTTGCGCGCGAGGCGGGCGCCATTGTCTATGAGCGCAACGACCTTGCCCGCAAGGGTAAGAGCTGGGTCATGGACTTTGGTTTCGACCGTATCCTTAACGAGTATCCGGATACGTTTGAAGGTTACTTTATCTTCGATGCCGATAACGTCATCTCCCGCGATTACGTCTCCAAGATGAACGATGCCTTTGACCAGGGCTTCCATGTGGTCACGAGCTATCGCAATTCCAAAAACTTCGGCAGCTCGTGGATTTCGGCGGCTAATGCTACGTGGTATCTGCGCGAGGCGCGCTTTCTCAACAACGCGCGCAACATTTGCAAGACTTCTTGCGCTGTCTCTGGTTCGGGCTACCTCATCTCCGCCAGCGTTATCGAGGGCATGCACGGTTGGCAGTTCCATACGCTGACCGAGGATATTCAGTTCACCACGTTCTGCGCCATTCACGGCATTCGCATCGGTTATGCGCCTGCGGAGTTCTTTGACGAGCAGCCCGTGACGTTTAAGGCGTCCTGGAAACAGCGCATGCGCTGGACCAAGGGCTTCTACCAGGTGTTCTTTACCTACGGTAAGCACCTGGTCAAATCGACCTTCCGCTATCATCGCTTTGCCGCCTACGACATGTTTATGACCATCGCCCCGGGTATGCTGCTGTCCTTGATCTCGATGCTCGCTAATGCGACGTTCTTGATTGTGGGTGGCCTTTCGCATGGTTTCTTGGCAACCGAAGTCGAGATGCAGGCGTGCGCTGCTTCGCTCATTATGACCTTCGCGATGATGTATCAGACTTTCTTCATCCTAGCGCTGCTCACGACTATCTTTGAGTACAAGCATATTCACTGCGCGCAAAAGTGGCGCCTGGTGACTAACCTGTTTACCTTCCCGATCTTTATGTTCAGCTATATCCCCATCACGGTGGCTGCGCTGTTCCTGAAGGTCGACTGGGTGCCGACGCAGCACGCCGTCAACGTCACCCTTGACGAGGTCATGCAAGGCGCCAAATAATCACCACCAAAACCACCACAAAGGGGAGAGGCACCTTTGTGGTGGTTTTTGCTTTTGCTATGCAGCTCGAGGGGGAGTCCGATGTTCTATATCCCGTTTTGGATTTGCATCTTTGCCGGCGCGGCGATTGATGCCCGTGAGCGACGTTTTCCCAATGAGCTTGCCGCTGCGTGCGCGGTGGCGGCATTAGCAGGCGTTTGGCTCGACAAAGGCGTTAACACGGCGCTTGACCACGCCGGTCTTGCGGTCATCGTCTATCTTGCTCTCGTGCTGACTGAGTCCCTCTGGCGTCGTCTTCGCCAAATCCCGGGCATCGGCATGGGGGATGCCAAGGCGCTCTTCGCGCTTTGCACGCTCGACCCTATGGGTGGCATCGTGGCATTTGCCGTCGCACTCCTGGCCCTGGCCCTCTCCTGCCTCTTCACAAAATCGCGCTCCCTGCCATTGCTCCCGTTTTTGGTGCCGATTTTTGCCATAATCGAGGTCGTGGGCTGCACTTTGTAACCGATTGCGCATCCTTCTTAAGGAGCATGCCATGGCAATTAATCAAGAAACGGCCGTCATTAAGGCGCGCATGGACCGTATTCCCTCGGCGTTGTCGCCCGAACTTGTCGAGCGCATTGCCGCCGATCTTGCTTCGGGCTATGTCAACCCGTATCGTTGCAACGACGATCAGGTCATTCGTCGTATTGATCGCGACGCCGACAAAGGTACGCTTATGCGTCCGGCGTTTATGCGCGATACCGAAAAGATACTTCATCTTCCGGCGTACACCCGTTATGCAGGTAAAACGCAGGTCTTTAGCTTCCGTAGCAATGACGATCTGTCACGCCGCGGTTTGCACGTGCAGCTTGTCTCGCGCATTGCGCGCGATATCGGTCGCGCCCTGGGGCTCAATTGCGATCTGATCGAGGCGATTGGCCTTGGCCACGACTTGGGACACACGCCTTTCGGTCATGCCGGAGAGCGCTTCCTCAACGATATCTATCATGAGCGTACGGGGCGTTATTTTTTCCATAACGTGCAGTCGGTCCGCGTGGTCGACGCGCTGTACGGCCGCAACGTGTCGCTCCAGACGCTCGACGGCGTGCTATGCCATAACGGCGAGTACGAGCAGCGTGTGTTTGAGCTCTCGGACATGGGCTCCTTTGACCAGTTTGACCAGACGGTTGAGGATTGCATTGCCACGGGCTATAGCGCAATTGGGCATCTGCGTCCCATGACGCTCGAGGGCTGCGTTGTTCGCATCTCGGATATTCTTGCCTACGTCGGTCGTGACCGTCAGGATGCGATCGCGGCGGGCCTGCTGTCACCCGACGCTTTTGATGATGGCCGGGGCGGTGCCTACAACAGTTGGATCCTTACGCATGCTTCCATCGATATCGTGGAGCATAGCTATGGTAAGCCGCGCATCGAGATGAGCGAGGACCTGTTTGAGGAAATTCGCCGAGCCAAGCGCGAGAACTACGAGAAGATCTATAGCAAGGGCGGTATCGAAGGCGATTCCGAGGCGGAGCTGCGCGAGGCGTTCGTAAAGCTCTACGACCGTTGCCTGCGGGATCTAAACAGTGGCGACGAGTCCTCTTACATCTTTAAGCACCATATTTCGCGCATCGAGCAGCAGCTTTCCTACTACGATCGAGCCTATGCCTGGCAGGACGACAAAGATCAAGCGGTGGTGGATTACATCGCGAGCATGACGGATGGCTATTTCTGCGAGCTCACGAGCAAGTTGTTCCCGGGATTGAAGTTTCCGCACCGTACCTATATTAACGAACGGTAGTTCGTATATATTCGGTATACTGTTGACGAACAAAGCTTTTGATTGATGCATGGGATGGCTATGGACGACCTTTTTTCTGTCTCGACGCGCGAGCGTTCCTTTAAAAATGCGCCGCTCGCGGTGCGCATGCGTCCCAATTCGCTCGACGAGTACGTGGGTCAGCAAAAGGCCGTCGGTAAGGGCTCGTGGCTGCGTGCCGCGATCGAGCACGACGTGCTTTCGAGCGTGATTCTGTACGGGCCTGCCGGTACGGGCAAGACGACGCTGGCCCACATTATCGCCAACCATACCAAGAGCGAGTTTGTCGAGGTCAGCGCCGTCACGGGTACCGTGAAGGACCTGCGTCGCGTGATTGATGAGGCCAAGACGCGCCTGAATACGTACGACCGCCGTACCATTCTATTCATCGATGAGATTCACCGCTTCTCTAAGTCGCAGCAGGATGCCCTGCTGCATGCAGTTGAGAACCGTACCGTCATTATGATTGGCGCTACGACGGAGAACCCGTACTTCGAGGTCAACTCGGCACTGCTCTCACGTGGTCGCGTTGTGGAGCTTGAGCATCTGAAGGATGAGGATATCGCCACGCTTATTGAACGTGCGCTTGAGGCACCGCAGGGCTTGAACGGTAAGTTCTCGGCCGATGAGGATACGGTCAAGACCATCTGCACGCTGGCAGCGGGTGACGCTCGCTCGGCGCTCACGACGCTCGAGCTTGCGAGCGAGATTGCCGTCACGCGTCCTGATACCGAGGGAACGCCAGCGCCCGCGGCGGGGGAGCGCTATCCCATCACCGTGGATGACGTGAAGATTGCCAACCCGCGTCGCGGCTTTACGTATGACAAAAACGGCGACATGCACTACGACATCATCAGTGCGTTCATCAAGTCCATGCGCGGCAGCGACCCCGATGCCACGATCTATTGGCTCGCGCGCATGATCGATGCTGGGGAGGATCCTAAGTTTATCGCTCGCCGTATTATGATTCACGCTTCTGAGGATGTTGGCAACGCCGACCCGCAGGCGCTTTTGGTGGCGCATGCCGCGTTTAAGTCTGCCGAGGTCATTGGCTATCCCGAGTGCCGCATTAACTTGGCTCAGGCTGCACTCTATGTGTGCTTGGCGCCAAAATCCAACGCGTGTGAGGCTTCGATCGATGCGGCGCTGGCCGATATCCATTCTAGTGGGCTTCGCGAGGTGCCGAGTTATCTGCGCGATCGCCATCGCCCGGGCAGCGATGAATACGGTGTGTATAAGTATCCACATGATTATCCCGAAGGCTGGGTCGATCAGCGCTATTTGCCCGAAGGCTTGGAACGCGGTGCATTTTGGCAGCCTGCCGGCCGCGGTTGGGAAGAATGGCGCGTAGAGCAAAGTGAACGCGACCGCAGCGGGAATGCACCGAAGTAGCTGCTGATAATTTTGTCCCACGTTGCTGCTAATGGCATGTTCGGTCCCCTTTGGGGTACCATGGAAAACGTCTGTATATCGATTCCTTTGGGAGGCTTGTATGAGTCCCATTCAAATCGCCCTGCTGCTGCTCGCCGTTGCCGGCGTGTGGGCCATCGCTGAGCTCGCGCTTACCCTGCGCAAGACCCGCAATGTTGTCGACTCGCTCGATAAGACCGTGAACGACCTCAACAACACCATCGCCGAGGCTCAGCCTGTGGTGGCAAAGCTCGATGGCGCTGTCGATGAGCTTACGCCGGCGCTTGCCCAGATGGAGCCGCTGCTTAAGTCGAGCAAGACGGCAGTTGATGCCCTTACCTCCAATCTCGTAGAGGTCGAAGCCGTGGTTCGCGACATTTCCGAGGTTACGGGCAGCATGGCCGAGGCCAGCAATGCTGTGTCGAGCGTGACCGACTCTGCCGCCGGTGCTGTGCAGAAGCTCTTCAATAAGGTGAAGGCTCCTGCAGCCGACGCCGATCGCAAGCTCGCCGCTGCCGCTGCGGAGGCCGAGCAGCCTACCGAGCGCGTCCTAATTGGCGAGGACGAGGCCGACGCGGGCGACGATGATGGTCAGAAGTCTGTATCCAAGCCGGCTCAGTATTACACCTATACGCCCGCCGAGACCTCTGAGGAGTCCTGCGATGAGTAGCGAAGCAACCTGCCCTATCACGCTGACCGTTGCCGGTGACCCGCGTCTCGCTCGCCTTGTGCGCATGACGGCAGCCAACGTTGGTGCCCTGTGCTCTATGTCTGTCGATCGCATCGAGGACATCCGCATGGCTGCTGAGGAGGCTTTCATCTTTGGTTGCACCGCGGTCGACTGCGATGACATCACCATCAAATTCGATGTCGATGAGACCCACGTTGGCATGACTATTACCTTTGGCGACCAGGCTACGGTCGATGAAGACGACCAGGCTGCGGTGTATGCCGAGCTCATCCTCGCGAGCGTGTGCGACTCCTACGAAAAGACTACGGCGCCCCTGACGCTTTCCCTCGACCTCAAGGCGGATATCTAATATGACCGAACGTTCCCGGAGCGGCAAGACCGCTTGGGACAAGGAGAAAACCCGCGAGCTGTTTCGTCGTTACAAGGAGACCGGTGATCCGGACGCCCGTGAGCAGCTCGTCATGTCCCATATGAACCTGGTAAGGTTTCTTGCCAACAAATTTAAGAATCGCGGCGAGCCGCTCGACGACCTCATGCAGGTCGGCTATCTGGGCTTGCTCAAGGCTATCGACCGTTTTGATCCCGAGCGCGGACTCGAGTTCACGACGTTTGCGACACCCACTATCCTGGGCGAGATCAAACGCCATTTTCGAGACAAGGGCTGGAGTGTGCGCGTACCGCGTCGTCTGCAGGAGCTCTCGGCCAAGGTCAACCAGGCTACTGACAAACTTACCAACGAGCTGCAGCGTTCGCCCAAGGTTGAGGAGATCGCTGAGTATCTAGATGTGACTGTCGATGAGGTCCTCGAGGCTATGGAATCGTCTTCGGCCTATACCTCGGTGCCCATCGAGGCTCCTGGTGCGTCCGATTCCGACGATGCGCCCTCGATTCTCGACCGTTACGCCGATGATGACAACGAGCTCGACTTCACCGATGACCGCCTGGTGATCGAGGAGGCCATTCGCGATTTCTCGCCGCGTGAGCGCGAGGTTATCGAGCTGCGCTTTGTGAAGGGCATGACTCAGATTGAGATTGCCAAGAAGCTGGGCATCTCGCAGGTGCAGGTCTCGCGTCTGCTTCGCCGTACCCTTAAGAAGATTCAAGACAAGATTGACCCCGACGGAGTGATGGTTCGTTCATGAATGACCACCCCCAACAATCCGACCGCACGCTGCGCGATACCCGCATTCTGACGCTTCGCATTTGGTCCGTCGTCGGTTGCATCGTTATCGCCGCTGTCATCTTTAACCTTATGGGAATCCTGGCGCCGGTTATCGAGTTTCTCGCTGTCGGTTCCATCATCGCTTTTGTGATGTCGCCGATCACCAACTGGCTCGAGCATCACGGCGTCGGTCGTGGCTTCGGTTCGCTCATCGCGCTCATCGTGGTTGTGGCGGTGCTCGTCGGCGTCGTCTGCATCCTGTCGCCGATTCTGTTTGGCCAGATTATGGAAGTCCTGAGCCGTCTGCCCGCGCAGCTTCGCGTTGCGGGCGGCGACCTCAATGAGATGATCTCACACGCCAAGACGCTCAACAACACGCCGCTCAAGGAGTATCTGGACGACAATCTTTCTTCGCTGGTTACCGTGGCGTCGAAGTACGTCTCGCAAATCGCTGCCGAGCTCGGTCGCGGTGTATTCCCGCTCATTACCAACACAGCCTCGCAACTGTTCGTTATCTTCCTTGGCCTGGTACTTGCCTATTGGTTGGCCTGCGACTACCCCCGCATGCACCACGAGGTCTGTACCATTATCGGTCAGGAGAAGGAGACCTCGTACCGCTTTATGGTCGCCATCCTTTCTCGCTCTGTCGGCGGCTACATGCGCGGTATGGTCGTGACGTCCATCTGCGGTGGTTTCCTCGCCTTTATCGGCTTCCTGATTATCGGCCATCCGTATGCGGCGCTCATGGCTATCTTCACTGGCATCATGCACTTGGTTCCGGTCGTCGGTCCCTGGGTGAGCGCAGCAATCGCCACGGTGCTCGGCTTTATGTTCAGCCCCATGTTGGCGTTATGGACGCTCATCGTGACGATGGTCGCGCAAAACGTCACCGATAACGTTATCTCGCCTAAAGTTATGCAAAGCTCGGTGCAGGTGCATCCCATCATGAGCCTCACGGCTCTCGTTATTGGTTCGGCGCTCATGGGTCCCATTGGCATGATCATTGCCATTCCGCTGTGTGCGGCCCTCAAGGGCATCTTTGTCTATTACTTTGAGAACGAGACCGGCCGTCAGCTCGTGGCATACGACGGCGCCGTGTTTAAGGGCACGCCGTATCGCGATGCCGAAGGCAACCCGGTCGCCGCCTATGACGCGCTTGGAGACGATACATTCATCTATGAGTCCGAGCTCATCGGTAACGAGACTGCGCCCGAGGCCAAGGCCATGCCCAAGCCCGAGCTCGATAATCCCTGGATTAAGCTCTCTGGTCTGCAGCCCGATGCCACGGGCTTCTTCAAGAACCCCTTCGCCAAAGACGATGACTCCGACTCGGACGACGATACCAAAACCGGCATCGACGGCTCCATGGACGATGACGACAACTAGCGGGGTAATTCGGGTTAACATTCATACGTGCTAACATGCACTTTCGCTGGAGGGTCGCTGTTTGGCGGCCCTCTTTTTTTGCATGGGCGCGGCGGGATGGTAATATCGTTACGTTTGAACTGTTTCGATGTGAAACCGAGGAGATTCCCTCTATGAGTGCTGACTACCCGTCAATGACTACGGCCGAGATTCGCTCCAAGTTCCTCAACTTCTTTGAGGTGCGCGGTCTTAAGCTCTATCCTTCTTCGTCCCTCGTCCCCGACGATCCTTCGCTGCTGCTTGCCAACGCCGGCATGAACCAGTTTAAGGAGTACTACCAGGGCAAGAAGACCATGAAGGAGATCGGCGCGATTTCCTGCCAGAAGTGCGTCCGCACCAACGACATCGATTGCATTGGCGAGGACGGCCGTCACCTGTCCTTCTTCGAGATGCTCGGCGACTTCTCTTTTGGCGGCGTCTCCAAGGAGCAGGCTTGCGCCTGGGCCTTTGAGCTCATCACCAAGGAGTTCAAGCTGCCGCTTGACCGCCTGTACTTCACCGTCTTTACCGAGGACGACGAGACCCACGACGTGTGGCGCTCTCTGGGCGTTGCCGAGGACCACATCTCCCGTTTGGGCGAGGACGACAACTTCTGGGCCGCTGGCCCCACCGGCCCCTGCGGTCCGTGCTCCGAGATCTACTTTGACATGGGCGAGGAGGTCGGCTGCGGCAGCCCCGACTGCAAGCCCGGCTGCGACTGCGACCGCTTCCTGGAGTTCTGGAACCTCGTCTTTACCCAGTATGACCGCCAGGAGGACGGCTCCATGCCGGAGCTGCCGCACCGCAACCTCGATACGGGCATGGGCCTTGAGCGCATGGCCGCCATCATGCAGCACAAGACCGCCAATTACGACGGCGACTTGATGCAGCATCTCATCAAGCTGGGCGAGGAGATCAGCGGCAAGACCTATGACGCCGACGATTACTCCGGTGCCAGCCGATCTCTTCGCATCATCGCCGACCACTCCCGTGCCGTCGACTTTATGATTTCGGATGGCATCCTCCCCGGTAACGAGGGTCGCGAGTACGTCCTTCGCCGCCTGCTCCGCCGCGCCGTGTTCCACGGTCGCCTGCTGGGCATCGAGGGCGCCTTCCTGACCAAGTTTATCGACGAGGTCAACGCTCAGATGGGCGAGGCCTATCCTGAGCTGCTCAAGAACGTCGCGCTCGTCAAGGGTATCGTCGCCTCCGAGGAGGAGCGCTTCTCCACGACGCTCGACAACGGTCGCGTCTACCTGGATGAGGCCCTGGCAGCGCTTGCCGAGGGTGCTGTGCTTCCGGGCGTTGTTGCCTTTAAGCTGCACGACACCTTTGGTTTCCCCATCGACCTGACCGTCGAGATCGCCGGCACCGCTGGCCACGATGTCGATATGGACGGCTTCACTGCCTGCATGGAGGACCAGAAGGCCCGCGCCCGCGCCAATGCCAAAGGCGACGCCTGGGGCAGCTTCAACGACGTTTGGGTCGAGCTTTCCGACAAGGTTGCCGCGACTGAGTTCGACGGCTATGACAACGATGTGATCGAGGGCGCCAAGGTTGTTGCCATCGTGCGCAACGGCGAGTCCGTCGAGTCCGCTGCCGCCGGCGAGGACGTCGAGGTCGTTCTCGACCGCACTCCGTTCTATGCCGAGATGGGTGGCCAGCAGGGCGATGCCGGCGAGCTTTCCGCCGAGGGCGTTTCGCTGACCGTTTCCGATACCAAGAACCACAACGGCCTGTATGCTCACGTCGCCCACGTTGCCGAGGGCACGCTGGCCGTCGGTGCTACCGTGACCGCCGCGCTCGACGCCGAGCGCCGTGGCTTCCTGCGCCGCAACCACACCGCCACGCACCTGCTCGACGCCGCCCTTAAGCAGGTCCTGGGCGAGCACGTCTCCCAGGCCGGCTCGCTGGTGACGCCCGAGCACCTGCGCTTTGACTTTACGCACTTCGAGGCCCTGTCCTCCGAGCAGCTCAAGGCTGTCGAGGACCTGGTCAACCAGCAGATCTTCGCTTCCAAGCCGGTCGTGACCCGTGTCATGGGCATCGACGAGGCTAAGGCTGCCGGCGCTGTCGCCCTGTTTGGCGAGAAGTATGGCGACGTCGTCCGCGTTGTCTCCGTGGGCGCCGAGGACCAGCCGTTCTCCCGCGAACTCTGCGGTGGCACACACGCTGCCAACACCGCCGAGATCGGCCTGTTCAAGATCATTTCCGAGTCCTCCACGGGCTCCAATGTCCGCCGTATCGAGGCCGTGACCTCTAAGGGTGCCCTCGACTATATGGCCGACCGCCTGGCACTCGTTGACGCCGCTGCTACTGCGCTCAAGTGCCGCGTGGATGAGGTTCCCGCTCGCGTGGAGAACCTGCAGGCCGAGCTGCGCGAGACGTCCAATAAGCTCAAGAAGGCTCTGACCGGTGGCTCCTCCGATGCGATCTCCAGCGCCATCGAGGGCGCCGTCGAGCTCGACGGCTATAAGCTCGTTGTCGCTGAGCTCCAGGGCCTTGAGGCTGCCGACCTGCGCAACGTATGGGATACCGTGCATCAGAAGGTCGCCGGCCCTGTTGCTTGTGTCGTCGCCAGCGTGACTGAGAAGGGCACTCCGGCCCTGCTCGCTGCCGGCTCCGATGACGCCGTCAAGGCCGGTTTCCACGCCGGTAACGTGATCAAGCAGATCGCGGGTCTGGTCGACGGTCGCGGTGGCGGTCGTCCCAACATGGCCCAGGCCGGTGGCAAGTATGCTGCCGGCATCGCCGATGCCCTCGCGGCCGCTAAGACCGCGCTCGGCGCCTAAGAATCTAAGAAGTCGCTGTGGTTGCGCTCGCGCTGGACATAGGGGAGACCAGGATTGGCATCGCCGTCTCGAGCCGTGATGGCAAGATGGCGATGCCTGTCAAGGTGCTTCCGGCTGCCGAGGTCACCGGTATGGCCAAGACGTTCCGCTACCTGGTTGAGGACTATGAGCCCGACATCCTGGTAAGCGGACGTCCCCTGACCATGGCCGGTGAGCCCGGCCCTCAGGCCGAGCGCGTTGCCGCTGTGGCGCAAAAGATTGCCGACGAGCTCGATCTTCCGTTGGAGTTTGAGGACGAGCGTCTGTCCTCGCAAGAGGCCAAGCGTATCCTGCGCGAGCAGGGACTCAACGAAAAGCAGATGAGGGGCAAGATCGACATGATTGCCGCCAGCCTGTTTTTGCAGACGTGGCTCGATCGTAAAAACGAGGAGGTTTCGCATGCCTAGTGCTTCCGATCCGCGCCAGTCGAATCGTACACAGCAGCCGGCGTCGCGCCCTGCCCAGCCTGGCCAGCGTCCGGCACAGCCGACGCAGCGCGCAGCTCAGCCTGCCGCGCGCCCGGCGCAGTCCTTCTCTCGTTCGGCCCAACCTGTTCAACGGACGGGTCAGCAGCCTTCTGCTCGTTCGGTTCAGCATTCGGCTTCTCACGCGTCTCAGCAGCCCACTGCTCGTACGGCCCAGCCTGCAGGCGGCACCCGCTTTAATCAGCAGGCACCTACCCAGCGAACGCAGGCCCCCCAATCGCATTCGCATCACGCTCGTGGTTCGCATGGCGTTGCTCCGGCGACCCGCTCGAGCTACAACACGCATGCTCGTCGCGGTGCTCAAAAGAAAAGCTCCCCGGTGCCTATGATTATCGGTGGCGTCGTCGCCGTGCTTGCGCTTTTAGCGATCGTTTTCTTTGTCGTGCCAGCTGTCAAGGGCTTCTTTGGCGGTGAGGATGCGAAAGTCGCTGCTGGCCAGCAAGTTACTATCACGATTTCCGATGGTGCCTCGGGTGACACCATCGCTTCGATTCTCTCCGAGAACCATATCGTCGAAAATCCCAAGGATTACTATGCGGCGGTCAAAAAGCTCAACGCCGACATGTCGCTTAAGCCGGGTAAGTATTCATTTACCACGCTTATGGACGCCACGAAGGTCGTCCAGCAGCTCATGGAAGGTCCCAACGCCGGCTCCGATGCGCTTACGATTCCTGAGGGCCTGACGGTCGATCAGGTCGCCGACCGCGTGGCCAAGGCGTACGACAGCATTTCTAAGGAAGACTTCCTTAACCAGGCTAAGGCGAACAATTATGTGAATGATTACGCCTTCCTTAAAGACGCCGCGAACGATTCGCTCGAGGGTTTCCTGTTCCCCAAGACCTATTCGCTTGGTAAGGATCCGAGTGCCGATGACGTGATTCGTGCCATGCTCGACCAGTTCAACGCCGAGTATAAGTCGCTTGACTTTGCCAGCTGTGAGGCAAAGATCAAGGAGCGCTATGGTGTGGAGATGTCCGACTACGACATCGTCAACTTGGCCTCTATCGTTGAGCGCGAGGGCCTCAACGCCGATCAGCGTGCGCATGTGGCCTCGGTCTTCTACAACCGTCTGGCGGGCAAGCTCGATGGCCTGCGCTACCTCAACAGCGACGCGACCATGATGTACGTCACCGGTGGCGAGGTTACCGCCGACGACCTGCAGAGTGATAGCCCCTATAACACCTATAAGCACGAGGGCCTCCCGCCCACGCCCATTTGCTCTCCGTCGCTCGAGGCGCTCAAGGCCACCCTTGAGCCGACCGACTCCGACGACCTGTATTTCTACATTACGCAGGACGAAGAGTATTTCTCGAAGACCTACGAAGAGCATCAACAGTCTTGGAATTGATCATGAGGATTTTTAGCCCCAAACGATATGTTGCCTCGGTCGATCGCATCGACCTCGATACCCTCTGGGCCGACGGCAAGCGCGCCATTCTGCTCGACCGCGACAACACCCTGGTGCCACGTGATACCGAGCAGGTACCCGCTGCGGTCTCCGCCTGGCTCGAGGCCGCCCATGCTAAGGGCTTTAAGCTGTGCATGGTGTCCAACAACTGGCATCGCGACCAGGTTATGGCGTCGGCGCGCGAGCTGGGGCTCGAGGCCATCAGCCATGCCATGAAGCCGGCGCCCTTTGCCCTCAAAGCGGGTCTTAAGCGTCTGGGCGCCACGGCTGACGAGGCCGTGCTGGTCGGCGATCAACTGTACACGGACGTGTGGAGCGGAAACTTTGCCGGCGTTGACACTATTCTGGTCAAGCCGCAGGCAACCCAGGACCTGTGGTACACGCAGATCTTCCGTATCTTTGAGCGCCGGGCCCTGCGCGACCTTCCCTGCGAGGAATAGGTTTCGCCATGTCTCAGCACATCAAACACGGCTGCGACCATATCTTCTTTATCGGCTTTTTGGGCGCGGGCAAGTCGACGCTTGCGCGCAACGTGGGCACTATGTTCAAGCGTCGATTCATCGATACCGATCGTTTGGTTGTGCGTCGATGCGGCAAGTCGGTGACCGAGATATTTAAGACCGAGGGCGAGGATCGTTTTCGCGAGCTCGAGACCTCGGCACTTCGTTCGCTTCAGAGCGAGCGCAGCCTGCTGGTATCGTGCGGGGGTGGCATCGTCGAGACGCCGGTGAACATTGAGCTGATGCACGAGATGGGTACCTGCGTGTACCTCGAAGGCGACTTTGAGGACTCGTTGCGTCAGATTCGCCGCTCCGATACCCGGCCCGATTTCCGCTCGCCCGAGCATGCTGCGCGCCTGTTTGAGCATCGCCGTCCGCTGTATCGCCAGGCCGCCGATATTACCCTTGATATTCGCAACAAGTCCTTCGAGGACGTTTCCTACCTTTGTGCCGAGATGCTTTTGGAGCGTGGATTGCTATGATTCGCCGTCAACTCATCAATTTCCAAAACCGTAGTGTCGATGTTCGCGTCGGTCTTGGCGCGTTTGAGGAACTGTCGCGCATGTTTGCCTCGGCTGTGGGCAAGCCTAAGCGCGCGATGGTGGTTTGGAACGACGCCACCTCCGAGCGCTTTGGTGAGGTCGTCGAGCGTGCGCTGGTCGACGCTGGTTTTGCCGTGTCGCAGCTTTCGCTTGAGGTTTCGCCTGCCGGTGCTACGCTGGCCGATGCCGATACCGTCTTTGGCGCCCTGTCGGCTAATGGCATTACCTGCGACGATCTCGTTGTTGCCGTTGGCGATGCCGCAACCTGCTCGGTCGTTTGCTGGTGTGCCAATCAGTGGTGCGGTCGCACCGAGTGTGCCTTGCTGCCGACGACGTTCGACGCCATGCTCACGGTCGCGACGACCATGAAGCCGCTCGTCGCCTCGTCGGTGAATGCGCTTCCCGCTATCGCGTTCCGTCCCGAGCCGGGCCTGGTCGTGTGTGACCTCGACCTTGTTCGCGAGGCGGACCCCGAGGACCTCAAGCTCGGCTATGCGGTACTTGTTGGCACCATGCTTTCGAGCAGCAAGTCCCGCTGGAATCAGTTTACTGAGACCGTCCCCGAGATTCTTGCGGGCGAGGAGGTCGCGCTCGTTAATGCCGTTCAGTGGTCTCAGACTGCCCGCAAGGACGTACTGATGGCCACGAACCCGAGTGCCCGCCATGCGCTCGATTTTGGCAAGATGGGGGAGCGTGCCCTGCGCGCCTGCTTGGGCGATGCCGCTTCGCAGGTCCCTGCCTACCAGCTGTTGTCTGAGGGCATGCGCTTTGAGGCGCGCCTAGCACATGATGCCTGCGACTTCGATATTGATTACGTTTTTGAGGTCGATGACTGCCTGGAGGACTTTGGTATCGAGGAGCTTGCCTTCGATCTGGAGCCTGCCGCATATATCGAGGAGTTCCGCAGGCAGCAGTTTGTCCGCTCGAACCGCAGTATGTTGCCGCTGCCCGCAGCGCTCGGCGCCATTCGTCTAACGGGCGTTGAGGACGAGGTTCTTGAGCGCCATGCTCACGCCTACTTGGCTTCTCGCAAAGAACTTCTCTAAGATTTATTGACATCCATCGTCTTTCGTATCATGTTGAGGGACGGGTTTCCAATCGGTTGCGGTTTGCATGCGATTCCGACGTTCGGTTGAGACCCGTCCCGCACTTTTTGAGACAATAAGAAAGGAATCTGCATGTCTGAGTTTGCTGCCGGTCCTGCCGGTCGTATCGAACGTGTCCGTGCCCTGATGGTCGAGCGCGGCTACGACGCTATTGTGGTACGCGACGAGGCCAATCTTCGTTGGCTCACGGGCGTGAAGGGTGTCTTCGACTACACCTTCGAGTTCCCGCACGCGGCGTTTATTACGGCTGACCAGTGCCTGTTCCATACCGACTCGCGCTACCTCAACAGCTTTGAGGAGAACACGCCCGCCGGCAGCCCTTGGGTCTACGACATGGACGAGGGCACCATCCCTGGTTGGGTCGCCGGTAAGATCGCAGCCAACAAGTGCCGCGTCTGTGCTGTCGAGGACGACATGCAGATCAACTTCTACCAGGGTATTCAGCGTGGCCTGGAGGACCGTTCCGTCGCCTGCATGTTGCCGCTGATGCATGACGACATTCGCAAGATGCGCGCCATCAAGGACGCCGAGGAGATCGAGCTCATGCGCCATGCGCAGTCGATTACCGACGCCGCCTTCCAGCACATGCTCGGCTTTATTAAGCCCGGCATGACCGAGAAGCAGGTTCGCAACGAGCTCGAGAACTTTATGTTCGCCAACGGTGCCGACAGCCTGGCCTTCGGCTCCATCGTGGCGAGCGGCCCCAACACCGCCAACCCGCACGCCGTGCCGAGTGACCGCGTGATCGAGAAGGGCGACTTCGTCCTCATGGATTACGGCGCGGGCTACTGCGACTATCGCTCCGATATGACGCGTACCGTCGTGATGGGCGAGCCCACGCAGGAACAGCTCGACCTGTACGCGCTCGTGCGCCGTACGCACGAGGAGTGCGTCGCCGCCATCCATCCGGGCGTCGAGGGCAACGACATTTTCAAGCTTTCCAAGAAGATCATCGGCGATGCCGGCTATGGTGATTACTATAACCATGGTCTGGGTCACGGCGTGGGCATCGACATCCACGAGCTGCCAAACTTCAACCGCAGCAAGAACATCATCGAGGTCGGTTCGGTTGTCACCATGGAGCCCGGCGTCTACCTGCCCGGCGTGGGCGGCGTGCGCCTGGAGGACTACGGCGTGGTCACCGAGAACGGCTACGAGCCCTTCACCAAGACGCCGCATGACCTCCACGTCATCGATTGCTAGTCCATTTCGATAGATTTTTGGGGCGGGGCGTCCGGATAGATTCGGGCGCCCCGCGTTCTCTTTTTATGCGCTCGCTGCAGGCGCCGTCTGCAAGTGTATAATTTCGGTCGTATGTAATTTGGACGCTTGTGCGTTCTGCCCATAACAAGAAAGGTCGCTATGCCTACCATTTCTACCGCCGACTTCAAGAACGGCCTCGGTCTCCGCATTAAGGACAAGGTCTACACCATCGTCGAGTTCCAGCATGTCAAGCCGGGCAAGGGCGGCGCGTTCGTGCGCTACAAGACCCGCGACATCAAGAGCGGCCGCGTCGTCGAGAACACCTGCAACGCCGGCACCAAGTTCGAGAGCGTTATGCTTACCACCCGTGAGTTCCAGTACCTCTACAACGATGGCGCCGACTACATCTTCATGGACAATGAGACCTATGAGCAGGTTCCCGTTCCCGAGGACATGGTGGGCGAGAACTCCAAGTGGCTGCGCGAGAACGACATCTGCCAGCTGCTCTTCGCCGACGATGAGCTCATGGGCGTGACCCCGCCGATGTTCATCGAGACCACCATCGTCCAGACCGACCCGGGCTTTAAGGGCGACACCGTCCAGGGTTCCACCAAGCCGGCCACGATCGACACCGGCGCTGTCATCCAGGTCCCCATGTACCTCAACGAGGGCGAGGTCATCAAGGTTGACACCCGCGACGGCAAGTTCGTCTCCCGCGTCTAGCAACCAACTCTTATAGGAGGACTCATGCCCCAGGAAATCAAGATTGACGGCATCGGCATTTCGCCCGATGTTCTGACCGCCATCGTTTCGCGCGCCGTGTCGGATGTCGAGGGCATCGCCTCCGTTGGCGTCAAGGACCTTGCCACCAACCTTGTCTCCATGATGCTCTCGTCCAAGGCCCCGGCTTCCGAGCCGGCGGGCGAGGCCGAGGGCATCGGCGACAAGCTCGCACTCACCGTGCGTGTCGTGGTGTTCTTTGGCTATCCGTTCAAGAAGCTCGCCGAGGCCGTTCGCGCCGCCGTGGTCGCTGCCATCGATGCTCAGGTGGGCGTCGAGGTCGAGCGCGTTGACGTTTGCATTGACGGCCTCGTTTTCCCCAAGGAGTAACCTTTGAGCCTTAAGGTTTATCGCGGGCGCACGCTTGCCCGCAGTCAGGCGCTGCAGCTGCTGTTCCAGGCCGAGGCTACGGACAGTCCGCTCGAGCGCGTCCTCGAGGGCGATTTCCTGATCTCGAAGGGTCCCCTCGACCCCTATGCACTGGAGCTTTGCCGCGGTGCCTACGAGCACATCGATCGCATCGATTGTGCCCTGCGAGCCGTCGCCAAGAACTGGGATCTTATGCGCATGCCCGGTGCCGACCGCAACCTGCTGCGTATCGCCGTCTACGAGATGCGCTTCCTTACCGACGAAGAGGTCTCGGACGCCATCGTCATCAACGAGGCGGTCGAGATTGCTAAGGCTTATGGTACCGACCAGTCCGCATCGTTTGTCAACGGCGTGCTGGGCAAGATCGCTCGCAGCGAGGAACTGCCGGGCGAGGACCTGTACCAAGAGCTGCTGGCCGAGGATCGCGCTCGCGAGGAGGCACAGGCTGCCGAGGCAGCCGCCAAGGTCGCTGCTGCTCAGGCTGCTGCCGGTGTAGTTGCCGAGGACGCGGACGCTGCTGGGGCCGTCGAGGCCGACTCCGTCGAGGAGTAGCCATGCCAGAGGGTTCCGTCCGCAACTTCGATGAGATCTCGGATCGCCTGGACCAGATCATCGCCACCGTTCGCTCCAAGGATACCTCCTTGGAGCGTTCTCTCGATTTGTTTGACGAGGCGATTGAGCTGGGCTCCCGAGCGGTCGATATGGTCGACAAGTTTGAGCTGACGCCGCGTGAGGCCGACAAGCTCGAGCAGGAATACGATGAGGATGCGGCAAACGAGTCCCAAGATAGACAGGCTGCATCTCCGGATACGAATGGTTGATGGCATTCATGAAACGCGTGCGTCTCGATGACGAACTGATTTCACAGGGCATCTGCGCCGATCGCGCGGATGCCCTTCGCACTCTTATGGCCGGCTTGGTTTCGAGTGGCGGTGAGCGTTTGACCTCCCCGGGGCTCAAGGTGACGCCGGGCCTGCCACTGCACGTTAAGGGGCGCATCCCGTATGTTGGGCGCGGCGGGCTCAAGCTCGAGGGCGCGCTCGATGCGTTTGGGATTGATCCGACGGACCTTGCTTGCCTCGATGTGGGCTGCTCCACGGGCGGCTTTACTGATTGCCTGCTCAAGCGCGGCGCTGCGACCGTTGTCTCGGTCGACGTGGGCCGTGCCCAGTTTGATTGGTCGCTGCGCCAAGACGATCGCGTGACGCTCCACGAGCGCACGAATGTGACGCAGTTGCCCGAGCTCGGCTACGGTGACGCTATCGACCTGGCCGTGTGCGATGTGTCGTTTACGAGTATCGCGAATATCATCGATGCCGTGCTGGCGTGCCTGAAACCTTCGGGTTCGTTTTGCACGCTCGTAAAGCCGCAGTTTGAGGCTCCGGCTGCTCTGGTGGGCGAGGGCGGTATCGTGACGGATCCCGCTGTGCGTGTTGACACACTCGTGGCGGCGATTGAGCTGTTCTCCGCAAAGGGCTTGTTCCCGGTCGACGTGTGCGTGTCGCCCATCCATGGCGCCAAGGGCAACGTTGAGTTTTTCCTGTACGGCACGAGGTTTGCCCCTGGCGAGCGCGCCGAAGATGAGCTGCAATCCCAGGTATCGGCTTTGAGCGAGAAAGCGGCAACGCTATGAAGGTCTTTCTGGTTCCCAATTACTACAAGCAAGAGGCGGTCGAGAGCGGCCTGATGCTCGAGCTCTGGCTGACGCGCCAGGGCTACGAGGTTGCATGGGCTGCCGACCAGCGCTCGAAAATTCAGAGCACGCCCGATGTTGACGATGCCGACTTGGTCATCACGCTCGGCGGCGACGGCACACTGCTGCGCGCCGCCCGTATCCTCAATTACCGTGAGATTCCCATTTTGGGGCTTTCCTATGGTCACCTGGGCTTTTTGACGGCGGCCAGTCCCGAGGAACGCGATATTTTGCAGGTTGTGAGCGATGCCCTGTCCGGTGAGCTCCACGTGAGCCGCCGCGCCACCATCGCCGCGGATATCGTCTCGGTGCGCGATGACGGCACGAAGGATGTCGTGCGTTCGTTCGCCCTCAACGACATGGCGCTTACGCGCGGGCCCCTGTCCGATATGGTCGAGTTTGACATCACGGTGTCCGGCCATCATATCGATCGCCTGCGCGGTGACGGTGTCGTCGTGTCGACGGCGACCGGCTCCACCGGCTATGCGTTGAGCGCCGGTGGCCCTATCGTCAGCCCTGATTACACGGGCATGGTTTGCGTGCCGATCGCGCCGCATACCATTCAGGCTCGCGCCTTCTTGACCTCGCCGAGCGATGTCGTCGAAATCTTTATGTCCGATGATCGCCCGAGCGTGCCTGCCATCGCTATCGACGGACAGTTTATTACCTGCGATGGCACGGTCGAGAGCGTGGCTGTTCGTCGCGGTCCCGGCGATGTGCTGCTGCTGGATTACGGCCCCGAGAGCTTCTATAACTCGGTGAGCCGCGTGTTCTATGGAGTGCGCCATGATCGATGAGCTGCAGGTTTCCAACATCGCGCTCATTCGCGAGGCGACGTTGGTTCCGAGTACCGGCTTGACCGTCCTGACCGGCGAGACCGGTGCTGGCAAGACCGCGCTGCTCTCGGCGCTCAAGCTCATTTTGGGCGAGCGCGCGGATTCGTCGACGGTTCGCGAGGGCGAGGCGCTTGCCAGCGTCGAGGCGCGCCTGTTTGACGGCCCGCACGACACGGAGGGTTTTACCGTACAGCGCAGCCTTTCTGCCGAGGGCCGCAGCCGCGTAAAAATTGACGGCCGCATCGCCAGCGTGCGTGAGCTTTCGGAGCGCGTTGGCGTGATGATGGATCTATGCGGCCAGCATGAACATCAGCGCCTGCTCGACCCGGCGCACCATGTTGCCATGGTCGATGCTTGGGCTGGACGCGCGGCGCTTGAGGCACTCGAGAAGTATCGCACCTGCTTTAAGGCTTCGCGTGCCGCCGCCAAGGAGCTTCGCCGTGTGGAGGAAGCCTCGCGTGCGCAGGGGAGTCGCGTCGAGGAAGCGCGTTTTGCCCTTGAGCGTATCGCCGAGGTCGACCCCAAGCCAGCCGAGTACGAGGAACTCGAGGAGCTGCTGCCGCGCTCGGAGCATGCCGAGGTCTTGGTGGCGACGGCCAACGAGGCCCATGCATCGCTTGCTGCCGAAGGGGGAGCGCTCGATGCCGTGAATGGCGCCGTGGCCGAGCTTTCACGCATGGCGACCGTTGACCGCAAGCTCGGTGACATCGCCGACGCACTTTCGGATGCCTGCATCTCGCTTGAGGATTGCGCCAACGAGCTGCGCGCCTATCGCGATGGGGTCGCCTTCGATCCGCGCGAGCTGGCTCGTATGCGCGAGCGCTATTCCGATCTCAAGGGCCTGCTGCGTCAGTGGGGTCCCACCATGGACGATGTCTTTGCCATGCGCGACCGCTCACAAGAGCTGCTGTCTCTAGTCGATGATGGTGATGAGCAGATCAAGAAGGCTCGCGAGGCACTCGGGAGCGCTGAACGCGATCTTTTTGCTGCTGCTAAGGCGCTTAAGCGCGCGCGGAACACCGCTGCCCCGCGTTTTTGTCACGAGGTTGGCCGTCAGATGGCGCGCCTGGAGATGGGCGGTGCCGAGCTGGTCTGGGAGTCGCGCGATCTTCCGCGTGCCGAATGGACGCCGGCGGGCCCTTCAAGCTACGAGCTGCTATATCGCAGCGGCGCTGGCTTGACACCTCGTCCCTTGCGCCGCATTGCATCGGGCGGCGCAAGGG
>DAWCEJ010000195.1:0-6382 GCA_052274955.1 Collinsella sp. | reverse complement strand
TCATGGAGCGCAAGCTCAAGGACATCGACGCGCTGGAGGATGCCGACCAAGCCGATGAGATTTTGGGGCTCACATCCGCGGAGCTGCTCGCAGACCAAAAAGACGAGGGCTAGCTGCATCTGACGGCGGGGCGCCTGCGCAAGCACGGCGCGGGCGCTTTTCGCATCGTGCTTGCCTGAAGTGCGCTTCAATGTGCAACAATGGCGTTTCGCCCTATCAGATGCGAAAGGAAGCCCATGTCTCAGAGAAGCACCAGCCCGCTCAGCCGCTCCACCGTGCGCCGCACGCTGCGGCGGTTTTGGGGTGTGACGCGCACGCAGCCGCTGATTGTCTTTCTCTCGGTGTTCTCGTCGGCGGGCTACATCTTTTTGCTGACGTTTGCCAACACCTACGTTATGGCCCTCATCGTCGACCGCGTCCAGGCCGGCCCCGTGGCAGGCGACCAGGTGTTTGAGGTCTTTAGCCCCTATATTCTGGCGCTCGTGCTCGTTAACCTGGTAGGCCAGATCCTCTCCAAGCTGCAGGACTACACCGTCTACAAACTCGAGATTGCGGGCAACTATCACCTGGCGCGCTTGTGCTTCGATACGCTCTCCAACCAATCCATGACATTCCACACCAGTCGATTTGGCGGATCGCTTGTGAGCCAGACGAGCCGTTTTATGAGCGGCTACACGGGCCTGGTGGACGTGACGGTGTATTCGCTCATCCCCACTATCACCTCGGTTGTCTGCACGGTGGCGGCGCTCGCCCCGGTGGTGCCCGCATTTTCCGTGATCCTGGTGGGCATCATGGTCGTCTACATCGCGTTTGTCTGGCTTATGTACAAACGCATCATGCCGCTTTCGGCCGCGACGTCCGCCGCGCAGAACAGGCTGTCGGGCGTGCTGTCCGACGCGGTCACGAACATCCTGGCCGTCAAGACCTGCGGGCGCGAGGACTTTGAGCGCGACCTATTCGATACCGCCGACCGTGCCGCGCGCGACGCCGAAACGGTATCGATGCACGCCATGATGCAACGCAACTTTACGACCTCGGGCCTTATCGTCATTACCATGGCCGTGGTGAGTGTGTTCGCCGCGGGTGGCAACGCGTGGTTTGGCATTTCGGCCGGCGCGCTCGTCATGATCTTTACCTACACGTACAACCTCACTATGCGTCTGAACTACGTGAGCTCCATGATGCAACGCATCAACCGCGCGCTGGGCGACGCCGCCGAGATGACGCGCGTGCTGGACGAGCCGCGTCTGGTGGCAGACGACGCGCATGCCCCCGAGCTCAAGGTGCGCGAGGGCGCAATTGATTTTGAGCACTTGAGCTTTGCATACCGTGACGCCGCGGCGGGCGAGAACGTGTTCGACGACCTGACGCTCCATGTGGCGGCGGGCCAGCGCGTGGGCCTGGTGGGCAAATCGGGCTCGGGCAAGACGACACTCACCAAGCTGTTGCTTCGCCTGGACGACGTGCAGGGCGGCCGCGTGCTCGTGGACGGCCAGGATGTCTCGCGCTGCACGCAGCAGAGCCTGCGCCGCCAGGTTGCCTACGTGCCGCAGGAGGCGCTGCTGTTCCACCGCTCCATTCGCGAGAATATCGCCTACGGCCGCCCCGACGCCACCGACGAGCAGATTCGCGAGGCGGCTCGCTTGGCTAATGCGACCGAGTTTATCGACCGCCTGCCCCGTGGCTTTGACACCATGGTGGGCGAGCGCGGCGTTAAGCTTTCGGGCGGCCAACGCCAGCGCGTGGCCATTGCCCGCGCCATCCTCACCGACGCGCCGATTCTGGTGCTCGACGAGGCAACGTCTGCCTTGGACAGTGAGTCCGAGGCGCTGGTGCAGGAAGCGCTCGAGAACCTGATGCGCGGCCGCACCTCCATTGTGGTGGCGCACCGCCTGTCCACCGTGGCGGCGCTCGATCGCATCGTGGTGCTGGCGGATGGCAAGATTGTCGAGGACGGCACGCATGCGCAGCTCGTCGAGGCGGGCGGCGAATATGCAAGCCTGTGGAGCCGCCAGACCGGCGCATTTTTGGAGGCTTAAGGTCCCCGTACGTGGGACAATCGTTTTAGTGAAGTTATGTTTCTGCCGATCCGAGGAGTCGTTATGCCACGCGAGACCAATGCCGCCAAACGCGAGCGCGCCGTTGAGGTGTGCGAGCGCCTTAACCGTCGCTATGGCCCGGTCGAGTGCTTTTTGGACCACGAGAATCCCTTTAGGCTACTTATCTCGGTACTGCTCTCGGCGCAGACGACCGACGCGCAGGTCAATAAGGTGACGCCCCAACTATTTGCCCAGTGGCCCACGTCCGAGGCCATGGCCGGGGCAAGTGTGACCGACGTGGCCGAGACCATCAAGTCACTCGGCTTTTATAAGAGCAAGGCCAAGCACGCCGTGGAGGCCGCGCAGATGATCGTTGCCGATTACGGCGGCGAGGTACCGGCCGACATGAAGGAGCTCGTCAAGCTGCCGGGCGTGGGGCGCAAGACGGCGAACATCGTGCTCAATGTGGGGTTTGGCATTGTCGAGGGCATCGCGGTCGATACGCACGTCAACCGCATCGCGCACCGCCTGATGCTGAGCCCCAAGACGCATGCCAAAGAGCCGCTCAAGACCGAGCAAGATCTGCTCAAGATTCTGCCGCACGAGTATTGGGGATCGGTCAACCACCAGTGGATCACCTTTGGCCGCGAGATCTGCGACGCCCGCAAACCCAAGTGCGATGAGTGCCCGCTGGCAGACCTTTGCCCCAGCGTGCGTGTGATGGGGTAGGGGCCCGCCGCATTTTGTCGGCACCCAAAGACGGCGACCAATGTTGCGCAGCACATGTGGGTCGCGAGGGCTCAATATGATGGCGATAGATGCCGTTTGTTGTGAGGGGATGCCCGAATATGTCTTGCGCCAAGTGTGGCTCCGAGATGCCCGACGGAACCGATTTTTACACGAACTGCGGGGCTGGGCATGCGCTTGAGCAGGAGTATATGTTGCCTCCTGCCGGCTCATGCAAAAATGTGTTGCTAATTTAGAAGCCTATTCAAGCGCGCCGAAGTCGTGGCGTGCTGGCGTAGCATGAACAAAAAATCAAGCAATGGAGGGCAACGTGGCAACATTGAAGACGCGAGAGCTTGAAGATTATTTTGAGCGCATTGTGCGCACGCGCGAAGGTGACCTACCTGGTCGTCGCAAAGGCGACGAATACTTGTCTCAAACACATGTGCTCTACCACGGAGATCCTGCACCCTGGGCTTTAACGCCAAAGATATTCGATAAGGATATGACGGCGCTTCTTAAGGAGGCGGCCGAGCGCATGTACGGCATTATGGACAAGGTGACGCGGGCGTTTTGTTCCGATGCCTCCGTGCGTGCGTGGTTTCGCATGGATCCGGCTTTTGCTGGCCTGTGCGCTATGGATGCCGGCTATGATTGCCAGATCCCCCTTGCGCGCGTTGATATCTTTCTTGACGAGGACGACGGTTCGTATACGTTTTGCGAGCTCAATACCGACGGCAGTGCTGGAATGGTAGTGACCGATGCGGTCTGTCAGGCAGTGCGGATAACGCCTTCCTTTGAGGAGTTTGCATCCGACCACCCCGGCTTTCGGCAGTACAATTTGTGCGGTAGCTGGATAGATGCATTGTTTGAGACCTATGCAGAGTGGGAGCTGGCCCATCCTCGTCGCACCGAGGATGGTGCACGATCGGACGACGGGGTCTGCGTTGACGAGGGGCTCTATACACCGCAATCAAAGATAAATCCCGCTTCGGTGGCAATCGTCGACTATTCGGAAAGCATCGACTTGGAAGACGCGGCTCATTTTGTCGACCTTATGAGGCGGCGGGGTGTAGTCGCGCGCTTTACGGATGTACGCGACCTGCGGATTGTCGAAGAAGAGGTCGGTGCTAGGCGCCTGTGCGATGCCGCTGGTCCTATTGATTGCGTTTGGCGGCGCGCGGTGACCGGCGAGCTGTGGGATAAGCCGTGCGACGGACGCTCGGCCTTAATCGAGGCTGCCCAAGAAGGGCTTGCATGTATCGTCGGTGGTTTTAGAACGTGGCCGTGTGCGACTAAGACCGTATTTGCGTTTTTGTGGTCTCGAGCCGGGCAGTCCTTGTTGAGCCCGGAGGAGCAATCGTTTGTCCGGGAGCATGTGCCCTATACCGAGATTATGGACGAAAGCACCCAGTTGTCGAGATTTGCCGAAAAGGATCGATGGATTGTCAAGCCGTGCGGCGGCTACAACGCGGTTGGCGTTGTCGCCGGTTTGGATGTCACGGAACGGGAATGGTCCCAGGTGCTTGCTCGCGCTGCGGCAGCTGGGGCGATTGTGCAGGAGTATGCTCAGCAGTATCAGACTCCCTGCTTGCGCGGAACGCTTGTCGATGGGCCGCATCGAGGAGAGGCGCCCAAAGGACTTGTGGATGATCTTGGTTTTGCGCCCGCTTCTAATATGGAAGGCCTGTACCTGTATCGCGGCCGTTTTGCGGGCGTGTACACACGCGTCGGTTTTGCCAACACCATAGGTGAGTGGACGAGCCGTTTGAACGTTGCGAGCTTTTTTGAGGAATAGCCGTTTCTTGGGGCACCTTCCGTGGTCGCGGCGTTTGACGTGACGGGGAGATTTTGGCGAGGCCGGTGAGTTCAGTTCTGTCTGGCGTTTTTGTTGCGGGGCTGGGCGTACGTCTGAGCTGGAGTCCCCTCCATGCGCTACCATGACAGGCAACGAATTTGACGAACGACCCGCCGAGCTTGCCTCGGCGGGCTTTTGGCGTTGCGATGCCGGAGGAACAGCATGCTCATTCACCGTATAGCCGCGCAGCTCTACACTGCCGAGGCGCTGCAGACTGTCGAGGCCGGACTCGATGCCGGCGAGGACGTGACGCTGGCCGTGTCACAGTCGGGCCGCACGCTTATGGCGGCCGCCCAGTTTGCGCGCCGCCCGCGCCCGACGGTCTACATTGTGAGCGGCGAGGATGCGGCCGATCGCGCCGCGCGCAGTCTGGCCGCCTATGTGGGCCTGGCGCACGTGTGCCGCTTTCCCGAGCGTAAGGACTATCCGTGGCGCGAGCAGGCGCCCGACGACGCCGTGGTAGCGCAGCGCTGCGAGGCCCTGGGACGCATCGTGCGCGGCGACAACTGCATCATGGTCGCCTCGGCTCGCGCGCTGCTGCGCTGCGTGCCGCCGGTCGAGAGTCGCTATTGGGAGTCCACGACCTTTGCGGTGGGCGAGGAGATTCCTTTTGACGAGGTGCCGCAGCGCCTGGTGGGCATGGGCTACACCAATGCCGGCGCCGCCGATGCGCCCGGTCTGTTCCGCGTGCACGGCGACACCGTAGAGGTGTTTCCCGCGCAGGAAAAGGCGCCCGTGCGCATCGAGTTTTTCGGCGACGAGATTGACCGCATCCGCCGCATGGTGAGCTCAACGGGGCAGACCATCGGTAACGAGGACAGTATCGAGATCTTCCCCTGCCGTGAGCTGGCGCTTACCGACGAGGCCGTCCACAACATGCATGTGGCGCTCTATCGCGCCAGCCAGGACGACAGCAAACTGGCGGCGCTGCTCGAGATGGTGGACGCGCGTATCGTCACGCCCGAGCTCGACCGCTTTTTGCCGGTGATGTACGGCCAGACCGTAAGCCCGTTGGCGCACGTGAGCGGCAAGGCGCTGGTGGTTTTGTCCGAGCCGCGCTCGCTGTTCGACGACTGCTTGCGCGCCTACGAGGATATTGAGACCCGTGCCGGCGAGGCAGGGATTGACCGCTTGGATGGTCTGTACGTGCGCGCTCAACAGCTCGATTTTGGTGCCCAGCAGCGCTTGAACTACGTAAGCCTCATCCGTGCCGGTGGTGCGGTGACGGCCGAGCTCAAGATTGAGCAGCCGGCCATCGCAGGCTCGGACAACCGTTTTATGACGCGCATCCAGGAGGTCGTGGGCAAGCGCTATGCCTGCGTGTTTGCCATCCCCGACCGCGGTGCGCGCGAGTCGATGGAGCTCACCTTTGGCGACGAGGGCATTACCTTTGAGGAATCGCTGACCGCGGCGCCCGAAAACGCCGGCGTCATTGGCGAGCGCGTACGCGTGGCGGCGGCAGATTCTGCCGACCGTGCCGCACGCCAGGAGGCCCATGCTTCCATTCGCGAGCGTAAGGCCGACGCGCTCAACGCCCGCTCGCTCGAGGCGGGTGCCGCCCAGGCTGCCGCCGGCGCCGCCGTGCCCACTATTTCGCGCGGACGTGTGACCTTTGTCGATGCCGCCTTGCCGCAGGGCGTGGTGGTGCCCGATGCCAACCTAGCCGTGTTCTCGATCGCCGACCTCAACGCCCGCATGGACGCCAACCGGGCCCGCAGCCGCCGCAAGGTTGACATTACGCCTGTCTCTTATACACATC
>DAWCEJ010000194.1:0-5290 GCA_052274955.1 Collinsella sp. | reverse complement strand
GAGGGCCGCATCCAGCAGCTCGCCTTTAGCAAGGCCGATTCACGCTACCTCATCGCCGACTCCAGCAAGATCGGCAAGCGCGACTTCTACACCTTCTGCCGCCTGGACAGTTTGGACGCCGTGGTGTGCGAGCCGGGTATCGCCGCCGAGGATCGTGTCGCCATCGAGGAGCACACGCAGGTCATCTGCTAACTAGCGCTACGGGATTGCCAACGGGCGATGCGGGAGGACTTTTACCTCCTGTCATTGTGGAAACCAGCGCGTCAGCGCTACGCGATATGACGCGCAAATGAGGATTCCACTATCAAATCGTCTCAACCTGTAACAGGTAGGGGTGAAACCACCAACCAGATGTTGCAGATTGAGATTGGGAGGATTGGCCTGTGCATTCATCTCAATCTGTAACATCTAGACGTCCAAAACCGGTCTTAGTGTTACAGATTGAGACAATTCGGCGGGGTCTACCTTGTTTGTCTCGATCTGTAACGGTTAGGACTTAAAAACTCGGCTACGTGTTACAGATCGAGACAAAAGAAAAAGAACATTAGGACTTGAAAATAAAGTTTTGATAAGGGATTCGCCCAGTTAAGACGGTGCGGCAGACAATTGAGATTAGTTTGCCTCCGGAGTCGTAAGCATAATGAGTCAGTTCGATGACCGGAAGTTTTGCAACACCATAATTACTGGCTTCGGAATCGCTAAGCTGACGTGCTCTATAGCTTTCCCTAACAGATTGGATAGACTTGGACAAGTCGTCCATGATTCTGCTAAATGCCTGAAAATCTAACTGGTTATTCGGAACGCGCGACTTTGAAATGAAGAACGTATCAGCGCCTATGAAGCTGCCTTCAAGTTCGTAGGTCAATTCAAGACGCTGAATTTCATCGCGACTTTGACATCCAAATTGTTGGAGCATCATTACGGAAATTGGACGACCTGATGTGAGGCCGCCGAAATGTTTGGTGATGGCATCCGGATCAACGCCATCGCAATGGCTTGCAAAGTCAAAGTCTAAAAGTGAATTGAGCTCGCTAACGCGTTTCGGTGCAACAAACGATCCCTTACCTTGGATTCGATAGATACTTCCACGACGCTCCAGCTCACTCATGGCAAGTCGGACGGTTGTTCTGCTTACGGCGTATTCGTCGCAGAGTTCCATTTCTGTTGGAAGTTTATCGTCTGCTTGATATTCATCGACGATCTGCTTGAGCAGCGCGTCGGTGAGCTGTAAATAGAGTGGCCGTTTTTCGTGTGTATCGAGCATTAGAGCCTCAGTTTGCATGTTGGTTATACCTGATGGTTGCCTCAGTCGGGATGTAACGTGGGCAAGGTAACCTTAACGTATCACAGAGCGGCTCAGCATGACGATCTGATGCCTGTATCCACGAAGGGCTTGTCCGAGCGTGAAGATATTCTGGGGCAGGCAAATACCGTTCATGGAGTCCCCGATATGTTGGAGGTCAGCGCCGGCTGCTTTTGCTGCAAGGCCTATTTTCTTAATGGTCTCGCTGTCGCAGGAGTCTTGACTCGTCCCGTTCGCCGCCATGACGAGAACCTTCTCTTCAATTGACTTGCCTACGTTGTGGGATCGTACAAAGTCTACGATGGCGCGCAGGTCTGCTTCTTGGAAGCAAGGGACGGTGTAGGGGGCTGGCACGAGAAGGATATCGACGCCGAGGTCAACAAACTTGCGCGCAATTTCGAGCGTCATGACAGGTTCTGCAACGCCCGCTCCATGCATTTTTCCGGCTATGACCAGGCCATTGAAATGCTCTTTGGAGAGTTTAATCGAATGGGCGATTGCATCGTTGGAGACGCCGGTTCCAGGGTTGCCCGTCAGGCAGATAAAATCAAATCCGAGTTCGTTAGCCTTTTCTAAGGTCTTGGGAGAGACGCGACGACCCATGGGGATTTCCGTTCGGGATTCAGACATCTCTGCCTCGTTATCAACAGGCTCCAGATTGACGCCAATGGGCCTTCCGCATGCTCGCTTCACCCAAGTGACCGGGTTTTCATTGAGATCATCTGGAATACCGGCAATAACTGGATCGAACACATCGAGCGCGTTAAACAGAAGCAGGTCGGCACCTGCGGCACGTTCGATTTCTGCATTAGTAACGCCGCCGAGAAATTGGGAAGAGGGTACGTTTTCCGCCATGATGGTACGTCCCTCGGAAGCCAGAATTGCCTGTTTTAGATCCATGGGTGACGTGGCGGCAAAATCGGATGCGGACATGTTCAGTAATCGTTTGGGCATTGTTACTTCCTTTGACTAGAACGACAGGCTTGTGACATTGTCTCTAATATTGTTACAACAATATATTCAATATGTTATATCCAATCGGTGAACGGTTGCAAACTTATTGTACTGCTCGGAAAAAATAGCCCCTAGCTGGGAAAACCTTAAATTAATCAACTACCGTTCACCGAATAAGTATTTGAATTCTTGACATATCGACAAAGCGGAAAAAGAATTGGTTATGACAAATCGCGCAAATGATATTACATTTCGCACAAGAACGTATTCACTTACATAAGTGGATACAAACGGGGACGACGACGGTTGAGTCCGGATAAATCGTTGTGTGCCCGGGAATCATGAAAGGATGTGTTATGGACGCTATCGTCAAATTCCTTGAAAAACACCAGCCCCTCTTCGACAAAATCTCGAGGAACATTTATCTGGTGGCGATTAAGGATGGCTTTCTCTCGAATATGCCAATTGTGCTGTTCTCGAGCCTGTTCCTTCTTCTTTCGACGCTCCCTGCCTATGTAGGCATCACGCTTCCGTCTGAGGTGCTGGATTTCTTCAATAAAATCTATGCATATACCATGGGACTTCTTGGCATTATGGTGGCCGGCACCACGGCGAGCTCACTTGCCATGTCGATGAACCGTCGCATGCCTTCGGGTAAGTCTCTCAACCCCACCTCGTGCATGGTTTGTGCCATGTGCGGCATGCTCTTGCTATCGGTGACGAACGATGTTGTCTCGATTGGCGGAGCAGATACATCTGTTTTTGAAACCGGCTATATGGGAACCAAGGGTTTTCTCGCTGCGTTCGTAGCCGCATTCTTGACCGTTAATATCTATAAGGTGTGCATTAGCCATAATGTGACGATCAAGCTTCCCAAAGAGGTCCCTGGCTCTATTGCGCAGAGTTTTCGCGATATCTTTGCATTTGGGTTTTCGATCCTTGCGTGCGCTTTTATCGATCTTGCGAGCCGCAAGCTGCTTGCTGTGCCGTTCGCCAATTTGATATCCGCTCTCATCTCGCCGCTGTTCTCCGCGGTCGATACCTATCCTGGCATGGCGCTTATCGAAGGCGCGGTCGCGCTTTTCCAATTTATGGGTATCCACGGTGCTTCGGTTGTCATGAGTCCGATCAATGCTGCGCTCTACGGCAATACCGTTACCAATCTTGAGGTTTTCCAAGCAGGTGGACACCCGTCAATTGCTCTCACGCAGGACTTTACAAGCTTCATCGGCGGTCTGGGCGGTTCTGGCTGCACGTTCATCGTTCCTATTATCCTGATCATGTTTATGCGCTCCAAGCAGCTTAAAGCCATGGGCAAGGCATCGATTATCCCGGTGATTTTTGGAGTTAACGAGCCCGTTATCTTCGGTATGCCGATTGTTCTCAATCCCTATATGTTCGTGCCCTTCCTAGTGGCTCCTATGGTCAACGCCATTATCGGTAAATTTTTCATTGACGTCATTGGAATGAACGCCCCCATGTATACCATGCCGTGGGCGCTTCCCGGCCCAATTGGTGCGTTCCTCACCACGGGTCTCGATCTGCGTTCTCTCGTATTGATGGCAGTGCTGTTGGTCGTTGACTTTGTGATTTACTATCCGTTCTGCAAGGCGTATGACCATCAGCTTTGTTTGGAAGAGTCTGCAAAGGAGACTGCAGGAAACTCGGATGCAGATGCTATCGCCGAACAGGAAAATGTCGCAAAAGCTCTCGAGGCGGTAAAGGACAAGGCGGAGCAGATCCGCGTGCTTGTGCTTTGCCAGGGTGCCGGCACTTCGACTCTCTTGGCAAATGCTCTTCGCGAAGGTGCCGCTGCTAAGGGTATCGATCTGGTTTCTCAGTCCGGTGCGTACGGAAGCCACTATGAGACGATGGATCAGTACAACGTGATTGTTCTGGCGCCCCAGGCACGCATGTACTATGACGCTATGAAGGCCGATACCGATCGCCTTGGAATTAAACTGCTCACCACAAGGGGCAAGGAGTATATCGACCTTACCAACGATCCCGAAGGTGCAATTGACTGGATCGTTCAGGAGCTGGCTAAATAGTGGATGCACTCCGTCGTTGATTCGTCGGTGTATAGTACGGCCCCGCAGCTTATTGAGCTGCGGGGCCGTATTTCGTTGAGTATCTAATTGAGACAATGAGCGCAACCGTCGTGAGATCGCATTGGCGCTCTCCGAGTCACCGACAAACTGTCTTCCATCTATGTGACCAATTCGCTTTCGGCCTTTAGCCTGCTCGAGGCGCGCGAGGATTGCGAGCTGTGCCTGGTGGGCGGCATGTACCGTCGCCGCACCGCCGCCTTTGTGGGCCCCATGGCCGAGGATACCCTGCGTGCGCTGGGCATTGACGCGGCGTTTATCGGTGCCAACGGCATCTTGGACGGTGACGTATCTACGTCCAATATGGACGAGGGCCGCATCCAGCAGCTCGCCTTTAGCAAGGCCGATACGCGCTACCTCATCGCCGCCTCCAGCAAGATCGGCGGGCGATACTTCTGCCTCCCCCTGCCGGCGCAGGGGTGCCGCTTTAAAATGACGCGTAAATGACTTTGGGCAACAAGGATGAGGCTATTCTGAGATATGACTAGACTCCGTATCTCGTCTTTATGTCCCTTGAGAATGAATCGTAGTCTTCATAGAGCCCTTCTCTGCTTTCATCCTCGGCGTGGTTTACACGTTCAAGGAGCTTATCCTTTGAAGCCTCTTTTGTTATTGCGGCCTCGCCATCGGGTATTGTGGCTTGCAAGAATAGTTCTAGAGCATGGACGTCTTTGAGTATGTAGCCCGTCGAACGACCCGCTCCTGTTTTTTCGATTGCGCTGCAACTAACAAGCTGGCCGAGGGTTCGTTTAACGGTTACCTCGCTGATATCGGGGCAGTTGGACCGGATGTCGGATTTCTTAATGACGCCGGGTCTCTGTTGAAATAGAACAGCGATGCGCGCTTGCTTCGACATGGGACGAGTGCTTGATTCAATTAAGGTACGCTGCTCGAGCTGTCGGTAGGCGGCCAGGGTTGTTCCGAG
>DAWCEJ010000193.1:0-3844 GCA_052274955.1 Collinsella sp. | reverse complement strand
TTCCTTTTCTTTTTCTGTTTTTTGTCTTTTGTTTTATTTTTTTTTTTTTTCAACCAACCCCCCCCCGGCGGGGTCCTGTGTAGTCACCCTTTAGGCGGAACTCTCCTAATGGGTTGAGCGTTCTGGATTCTTGCTTGCTACCGTTTATCGCGTATAGCTACCGTTTGCGGAATAAGTAACACTCCTTAATAAACCGTGTAGAATCTCAGATAAGCACGGAGTTTTCCAGGGAGACGCTGTCCTTTGTTGTGTGCAAGGGGCGGCGTCTCTTTGGCGCTTGGAGGCCGTTCTGCAGCAAGACGGCGGACGTGCGTCACATATTCAAAAGCCAACGTCGAGATGGGTTGTGATGATAATGGGCAAGTACGTAATCGTGGTTGAGTCTGGTTCGGATGTGACGCCGGAGCTCTGCGAGCGCTATGGCATCGTGCGCGTGCCCATGCATGTCACGATTGGTGACGAGACCGTCGAAGACGGATCGATCGACCCGCTTGAGATTTACTCGCGCTGCAACGAGTTTGGCGTGATGCCCAAGACCAGCGGTTGTTCACCGGCGGATTTTGCACATGTGTACGATCGCATTCATGCCGAGCAACCCGATGCGACCATCTTGCATCTTGCGTATTCCGAGGTCACGACCTGCTCGCATCAGTCCTCTAAGATTGCGGCTGCGAATCGCGATTACGTCTTCTCCATGGATACGCGCTTTGTCTCGGTTGGCCAGTCGCTGGTCGCCGTCGAGACCGCCAAGTATATCGAAACCCATCCGGATGCGACGGTCGATGAGATTTTTGCTTTTACGAACTCCGTCATGGATCGCGTGCTGCTGGGCTTCGTTCCTACCGATCTTGCCTTCCTTAAGGCAGGCGGCCGTCTGTCCAACGTGGCGTTCCTTGGTGCCCATCTGCTCAAGATTAAGCCCTGCATCGAGGTGACGGGTGGCAAGTTCGTGGCAACCAAGAAGTTCCGCGGCTCCATGCTCAAGTGCGCCCGCGCCTTTATTGACCATATGGTCGCCAAGGGCGAGATTGATTACTCGCGTATTGGCCTGGCGTATTCGGTGGGCCTTTCCGAAGAGCTGCGCGGCGATATGGAGGCCTATGCGCACGAGATGGGCTTCGAGGACATTACCTGGACTCAGGTCGGCGGCGTTATCTCGAGCCACTGCGGTCCGACCGCCTTTGGCGCGGTGCTTACGCTTAAGGCGTAAAGGCTGCAGGCGAGCATTCGTCGGCTTCACTTCTTGACATCTCGACATAGCCTCCGCCACGCTGATGGGGGATAGATTAAAACGTGCCATTCTGGCCCGAGACGTTTAAACGCAAACGCATGGGCTAGAATGGCTCTGGCATTTTAATTGGTTGCATCCAAGGAGAGGCAAGGTAGCGCGAATGGCAGAAATGACGCTTGAGGGTGTGGACGCTCGTCCCGAGGACTCTGCGTTTGCCCTGGGCCGCGTGCATTCGATCGAGACGATGGGAACGGTCGACGGACCCGGCATCCGCTTTGTGGTGTTTGTCCAGGGCTGTCCCATGCGCTGCGCGTATTGCCACAATCCCGATACCTGGTCGGTCAACGGCGGCACGATGGTGACCGTCGAGCACCTCATGGATGAGTTCCAGAGTAACCACGAGTTCTATCGCAGCGGCGGAATTACGGTTTCGGGCGGCGAGCCGCTTCTGCAGCCCGAGTTTTTGGCCGACCTGTTCCGTGCAATGCACAACAACCCCGATGGTCGTGTGCATACCTGCCTGGATAGCTGTGGCTACGCCTTCGACCCTCAGCATCCCGAGAAGTTCGATGCCGTGCTCAACGAGACCGACATGGTACTGCTCGATATTAAGCATGCCGACCCGGTCGAGCATAAAAAGCTGACCGGTTGTGATCCCGCACGCATCCTGGCGTTTGGCGATGAGCTTGCACGTCGCAATATCAAGGTCGTTATCCGCCACGTGGTTGTGCCGGGCATTACCGACACGGTGGAGGAGTGCGAGAAGCTCGGTTGCCTCATCGCTCCATGGCACAACGTTGTGGGCCTGGAAATGCTGCCGTATCACACGATGGGTGTCGTCAAGTACGAGCAACTGGGTATTCCCTATAAGCTCGAGGGCGTGCCCCAGATGGATACCGCGCGCATGCCCGAGCTGCGCAACGCCGTCATGGCCGGCATGAAAAAGCGCCGTGCGGAGCTCAGGTCGGCCATCGGCTAACAAGCCCGTCCCAAATTGACTACCCTTTAAGATGCGCAACAAGGCGGGCTGGATTAGCGAGGATGGTTACTATTCGACATGCGATGCCGGACTGATCGAAGTCGACAGCCATAGCCATGTTATGAGTATCATGACATTGATGTCGTGGAGCGACCGCTCGAGCGAGGTTACGGCCGCGATTGCAAAGGCGCTGTTTGATACGCGAGCTGCACTGGCTTGGCGTGTTCGTTTGGCGAGGTCAAACAAAATGCTGGTACCATACCGTGGTTGAGAATTTCGTATAGGTTTGGGGAATGGTATGGCTACCATCGCGATTATCGGTGCGCTCGAAAAAGAGATCATGCAGATTAAGGAAGAGCTGAGCGACGTTTGCGAGGCACGGGAGGCAGGCTTGACCGTTGTGAGCGGCGAGCTCGACGGCCTGACAGTTGTCGCCACAACGGCGGGCATGGGCACGGTGAACGCCGCCGCTGCAACACAGCACCTCATTAGCAAGTATGCTCCGCAGGCTGTTGTGTTTTCGGGCATTGCGGGCGGTTTGAACCCCAAGCTCCATATCGACGACGTGGTCATTGGCAAACGCCTGCGCTATCTGGATACCGATACCGCGCTTATCGCCGAGTCTGCACCGGGGCTTGAGGAGTTTGGCTCGACGCCCGCGCTGGTCGATATTGCCGTCGACGTGCTTGCTGAGCGTGGGTTCGTTGACGCTTCGACAAATGCAGTCGCTTCGAACGAGGGCACCAAACAGTTCCTGGTCGGCACGATTGCCACGGGTAACCGCTTTGTGACGGGCGCCGCCATGCGTAACGACGCTATCGAAGCGACGCATGCCGATTGTGTCGGCATGGAGGGCGCGGCGATTGCTCATGTCGCAACCAAAAATGGTGTCGATTGCCTGGTGTTGCGCGCTATCAGCGATAATTGTGACGAGGCGTACGATGCAATTTGCGACCGAGAGTTCGATCTGTTCGAGTACGCGCGTGTCGCAAGTAACATCACGCTCGATATCGTCCGCCGCATTGCCGCTGCGCAATAGCGCGCTCTTTTGTAAGAACCTACGACCAAGGAGTGTCCATGGCCGATTCCATTAACTACCAGCTTGCCAAGTTCGTCGCCAGCTACGGCAAGGTTTCGCAGATTCCCGAGTCCACCTGCCCCGAGGTGAGCTTTGTCGGCCGCTCCAACGTGGGCAAGTCGTCGATTATGAACAAGCTCTTTGGCCGCAAGAACCTGGTCAAGGTTTCGAGCACACCGGGCAAGACAAGCAACATCAATTTCTTCGAGGCCGACGACGTGCACTTCGTCGACCTGCCGGGCTATGGTTTCGCCCGTCGTTCTAAGGCCGAGCGCGACCGCTGGGCCGAGCTTATCGGCGACTTTTTCGACTCCGAGCGCAGCTTTAACTTGGTCGTCTCGCTGGTGGACATTCGTCACGACCCCAGCAAGCTCGATCATGACATGATCGACTACCTGCAGGGCAACGAGTTCAACTTTATCGTCTGCCTCACCAAAGCCGACAAGCTCAGCCGCACCCAGCAGGCCCGCCAGGCAGCAGCCATCAAAAAGCAGCTCAACGTCCCGGCCGAAAACGTAATCATCACAAGCTCCCAGACTGGCACCGGTATCGATGA
>DAWCEJ010000192.1:0-1500 GCA_052274955.1 Collinsella sp. | reverse complement strand
AATTGGGAGTAATTGACGGAAAGATGCCCGTTAGACACAAAACAGCTCGATCGTGGACGGCTGCGGTTCTAAGTGAGTAGGCTTTTGGCACTTTGGCGACCAGGCCGTTTTGAAACAAGTCATTTACCTGCGACTTTATAAAGCAATACGGATGGTCTGCTCGGCAAGTTTCGAAAAGTCTACTCACTTAGTTTTTGACGAGAGACCGATGCCGAAGATAGCTCTGTTTCAGGGCGTTAACGAGTCCTCGAGACACAAAAAGGCCCGAACCAATACGGTCCGGGCCTTCTTCGAGCTAGAGGTTATGTCTCAGGCGGTTGGCTTAGCCAAAGTAGCGCTTGAGCAGGCCGGCGAAAGCCTTGCCGTGGCGGGCCTCGTCGCGAGCCATCTCGTGCACGGTGTCGTGGATGGCATCGAGGCCAGCGGCCTTGGCGCGCTTAGCAAGATCGGTCTTGCCGGCGGTGGCGCCGTTCTCGGCCTCAACGCGCATCTCGAGGTTCTTCTTGGTGGAGTCGGTCACGACCTCGCCCAGGAGCTCAGCGAACTTGGCGGCATGCTCGGCCTCCTCGTGGGCAGCTTTCTCCCAGTACAGGCCGATCTCGGGATAGCCCTCGCGATGGGCGACGCGAGCCATGGCCAGGTACATACCGACCTCGGAGCACTCGCCCTCAAAGTTGGCGCGCAGGTCGGCAACGATGTCCTCAGAGACGCCCTCCATCTTGGCGACGCCCACGACGTGCTCGGCAGCCCACTCGAGCTGGCCCTCCTCCTGCTTCAGGAAACGAGAACCGGGAACGCCGCACTGGGGGCACTTGAAGTCCTCGGGCAGCTGGTCGCCGTCGAACTCTTCCACATAACCGCAAACGGGGCAAACAAACTTCATGATTCGATCCTTTCGATCGATGGCGATTGTGCGCTCGTCCGGTCCCGTAAGGGCCCTCTCCGGACGTGCGTCTTGACGAGTTCTATTATCCATAAATGAAACCAAATGTGAAGCCTATTAGGAATGATTTTTAATAAAACAATTTGAGATATGAAGATGTTGATTGATTAACGATTGGCAGGCCGTCTTTGACCGCCGCTGAGTACAATCGGGCGAGCAAATGTTGATCTATCAACAAATGAAGGAGTTTCCTTTATGCATCTAGCCCGTCGTGCCTGGTGCCGAACATATCAGACGGTTTTTCGCATTGCATTGCCGATCCTGCCCTATACCGAGCCGCGCATTTTAGAGCATGCCGAGGATGTGCCCGCGGTGCTTCAAAAGCGCTCGATCCAGAAGGTCCTTATCGTGACGGATCCCGGTATTGCACGTTTGGGACTCACGGCATCACTCGAGCGTGCGCTTACGGCTCAGGGGATTGGCGTTACGGTCTATGCCGAAACGCGTGCGAACCCCACGGTCTCGAATGTGGAGGAGGCGGCGTCCCTGTATCGAGAGCGCGCCTGCCAGGCCATTATCGGTTTTGGCGGAGGATCAGCCATGGACTGCGCCAAGGG
>DAWCEJ010000191.1:0-1185 GCA_052274955.1 Collinsella sp. | reverse complement strand
AGGTGCGCTCGTTTGCGTTGCAGGCGGGCCGTTGGCTGTCGAAGCACGACGTCAAGATTATGGTCATCGCCTGCAACACGGCGACAGCTGCGGCCTTACGTCTGGCCCAGCAGGTGCTCGACGTTCCCGTGATCGGCGTGATCGCGCCGGGTGCCCGTGCGGCAATCAACAGCACCCGTTCGCGTCGCGTGGGCGTGCTCGCCACCAACCTCACCATTCGCTCGGGCGCTTACACGCGCGCCATTCAGGATCTAGATGCCGGCGTCGACGTATACGGCTGCCCCGCCTCGAGCTTTGTCGAGGTTGTCGAACACGAGCTCGCCTCGGGTGCGCATCTGCAAGAGCAGTGGCTTGAGAACGAGGACATCTTCGATACGCCTGCCGTGCGTGCGCTGGTGGGTGCCACGGTTGAGCCACTGCGCGACCACGGTATCGATACCGTGGTGCTCGGCTGTACGCATTTTCCGCTGTTGGTGGGACCTATCCGCCATGCGCTGGGGCCTGGGGTGCGCGTCGTGAGTTCCGCCGAGGAGACCACGCGCGAGCTGACCGATATCCTCACGCGCCGCGAGCAGCTGGCGGGCGTCGCCGCCGAGCCGCAGCATCGTTTTGCCACGACGGCCGATAACATTGCCGAGTTTGCGGTGGCGGGCAGCTTTATCTTTGGTCAGCCGCTCAAGAGCATCGAACATATCGATATCGACGAACTGAAATAGATATAAGGTCACCGACCAAAGACCCACCTTCACCTTTTGCCGAAAGGATATTTCTATGGAGTACATGCAGGTCAACCGCGCCAACGGCCGCGCCGCCAACGAGTTGCGCCCCGTTAAGCTCACCCGTGGCGTCATGAAGCACGCCCACGGCTCGTGTTTGGCCGAGTTTGGCGACACGCGCGTGCTGTGCGCCGCCACTATCGAGGAGGGCGTGCCGGGCTGGCGAAAGGGAGCTAAGGCCGGCTGGGTGACCGCGGAATACGCCATGCTGCCGACGTCGACCGGCAAGCGCTGCAAGCGCGAGCATGCCAACCGCAAGGGTCGCTCCATGGAGATCGAGCGCCTCATTGGCCGCAGCCTGCGTACCGTCGTCAACATGAAAGCGCTCGGCGAGTACACCGTCACCGTCGACTGCGATGTGATTCAGGCCGATGGCGGTACGCGTACGGCGAGCATTACCGGCGCCTGG
>DAWCEJ010000190.1:0-8264 GCA_052274955.1 Collinsella sp. | reverse complement strand
CGCCTGCTCGGGCAGTCCTGGCTCGCACGGAGAGCACATTAAGTGCTCTCCGGCTCGTGCGGAACTCGCGATCGACCTTATGCCCCGCCCCTCGGGACTAAGGATACATGGTTGGAGTCGTTATGCTGCAAAATTCATTGGCTGGCGACCTATTCCGTGCCCCGTGTTGGCTCATCTTCGCCACCGGATTAATAAAAAAAGAAGTACCGGTTGGGGCCGGTACTTCTTTTGAAAGTGCGTATGTTGTTGCGAGCTAAGCGGCTTTCAATTACAGGCCGCAGGCTGCTTTGAGTTCTTCGACTCGATCGGTTTTCTCCCAGGTGAAGTCGGCGTCTTCGCGGCCGAAGTGACCGTAGGCTGCTGTTTTCTCGTAGATGGGGCGACGCAGGTCTAGGTCGCGGATGATTGCACCCGGGCGCAGGTCGAAGGTCTTCTCTACGGCTTCAACGATCTTGTCCTCGGCAACATGTGCGGTACCGAAGGTGTCGACCATGATTGAGAGGGGCTTGGAAACGCCGATGGCGTAGGCAAGCTCGACTTCGCAGCGGTCGGCCAGGCCGGCGGCGACCACGTTCTTGGCGACCCAGCGCGCGGCGTATGCGGCGGAGCGGTCAACCTTGGTGCAGTCCTTTCCGCTAAAGGCACCGCCGCCGTGACGGCCGTAGCCGCCGTAGGTGTCGACGATGATCTTGCGGCCGGTGAGGCCCGTGTCGCCCATGGGGCCGCCCACGACAAAGCGACCGGTGGGGTTCACGTAGATGTCCGCGTTGTCCCACGGCATGTTCTCGGCGGCCATGACCGGGGTGATGACGTGCTCGATGAGGTCGGCCTTGATCTTGCCCATGTCCTCGATCTCGGCGGCGTGCTGCGTGGAGATGACGATGGTCGTGACCTCGACGGGCTTGCCTTCCTCGTAGCGCACGGTGACCTGGGTCTTGCCGTCGGGACGCAGATAGGCGAGGGTACCGTCGTGACGCACGGCGGCCAGGCGCTCGGCCAGGCGGCTTGCCAGGTAGTGTGGCATGGGCATGAGGGTCTTGGTCTCGTTGGAGGCATAACCGAACATCATGCCCTGGTCGCCGGCACCGATCAGGTCGATCGGGTCGGTGGTAGCGCCGGTCTGGGTCTCGAAGGACTCGTCGACGCCCTGGGCGATATCGGGCGACTGCTCGTGGATGAGGCTCATAACGCCGCAGGTGTCGCAGTCAAAACCGAACTTGGCACGGTTGTAGCCAATGCGGCGGATAACACCGCGGGCGATTTCCTGTACGTCGACGTAGGCCTGGGTGCGAATCTCGCCGGCGACGATGACGGTGCCGGTGGTCACGAGGGTCTCGCAGGCGCAGCGGACGTTCTCCACGTTGGCCGGTACGCCGTTGGGGGCGATGTAGCCCTGCTCCTGGAGCTCTATTTCTTTGGCGAGGATTGCGTCGAGGACGGCGTCGCTGATCTGGTCAGCGATCTTATCGGGATGACCTTCGGTCACCGACTCCGACGTAAAAACAAAGGACCCGTGTTGGGGCGGGATGGAACGAAGTTCTTCTGACATGATTGTCCTTTCAAAAAACGTGTCCCGGCGACCGTTACCATTCCGCCGGGCTCTCTATGCAAGAGCACATCATAGCGCGTAAATCAAACATTCACACCCTTTCCGCACCTACTTATTGGGGACAGACATAAATGAGCAGCCTTAAACTAAGAACGTCTCCAACGACTGGTCATTTAAGTCTGTCCCCAATGAGTAGGTCGGTGCCCTTTGTGCGGAGGTTGCTTTGATGCTTTATACTGATGCGGTTAGACATCCATCCTGCAATCGAGGAGATTTCCATGGCATCAGACGTTCGCGTCCGCTTTGCACCCTCACCGACGGGCAAGCTGCACATCGGCGGCGCCCGCACCGCTATCTATAACTGGGCTTTCGCCCGTGCAAACGGCGGCACGTTCATCCTGCGCATCGACGACACCGATCCCACCCGCTCCACCGACGAGAACACGCAGATCATCTTGCGCGCCATGCGTTGGCTGGGCCTGGACTGGGACGAGGGTCCCGAGGTGGGCGGCGATTTTGGCCCCTACGCCCAGACCGAGCGCCTGGACCTGTACAAGCAGGCCGCCCGGAAGCTTTGGGACGAGGGCAAGGCATATCCCTGCTTTTGCACCAAGGAGCAGCTCGACGCCGACCGCAAGGCCGCGCAGGAGCGCAAGGACCCCTTCCAGGGCTATCAGCGCCGTTGTCGCGATCTTGATCCCGAGGAGGCCCGCCGCCGCATCGAGGCCGGCGAGTCCTACGTCCTGCGCATCAAGGTGCCCGAGGACCGCGGCGACGTCGTCATCCACGACGCCGTCCACGGTGAGGTGACCTTCGACGCCAAGGAGCTCGACGACTTTGTCATCTTCCGCTCCGATGGCACGCCCACGTACAACTTCGCGACCGTCGTCGACGACGCCATGATGAAGATCACCCATGTCATCCGCGGCGACGATCACCTGTCCAACACCCCGCGTCAAGTCATGGTCTACGAGGCCCTCGGCGCGCCCGTGCCTACGTTCGCCCACATCTCCATGATCTTGGGTGCCGACGGCAAGAAGCTCTCCAAGCGCCACGGCGCCACCTCGGTGGAGGAGTACCGCGACGCCGGTTACCTGTCCGATGCCTTCGTCAACTACTTGGCGCTGCTCGGCTGGTCGCTCGACGGCGAGACCACGATCATCCCGCGCGATGTCCTGGCCAGCAAGTTCTCGCTCGACCGCATCTCCAAGAACCCGGCGACCTTCGACCCCAAGAAGCTCGACTGGGTCAATGCCGAGTACATCAACGGCATGTCCGATGCTCAGTTTGCCGACGAGATCATGGTCCCCGAGCTGCACGAGGCGGGCCTCATCGAGGGCAACGTCGAGTACGGTGAGGACTGGATCGACGCGCTTGCCGCTATCGTCAAGCCGCGCACTAAGATGCCGGCCGACGCTGTGACCGTCGCCGCTCCCATCTTCGCTTCGGCCGAGACGCTCGAGTATGACGAGAAGTCCGTCAACAAGGGCCTGGCCAAGGAGGGCATGGGTGCCATTCTGGATGCCGCCAAGGCCGCGCTCGAGGGCGTGGACGAGTGGACGGCTGCCAACATCGACGCTGCGCTTGAGCCGTTGCCCGAGCAGATGGACCTTAAGAAGCGCGTGGTGTTCCAGGCCGTGCGCGTCGCCGTTTGCGGCAACATGGTGAGCCCTCCGCTGGGCGAGACCATGGCACTCGTCGGCCGCGACGACTGCCTGGCGCGCATCGATCGCGCCCGCACGATGGCGCTGTAATCGCTGCGCAAACGTTTGTATCCGAGCCCCGTTCACTCAGAGCGGGGCTCTTGTTTCCGTAGACGTATGGGATAGGAGGTGCTGGGGCCATGGCTGAGCAACTTTCGCTGTTTGGTTCGCCGGAACCGGAGGAGGCTCCGGCCACGCCCGAGCCTGCTGTTGCCCCGGCCAAGTCCGAGCCTGTACCTGAGCCCGTCGCCGCCTACGCGAGCGTAGTCCTGGACATTCCGACGCGTGCGCTGTCCGAGCCATTCGCCTACGGCATCCCGGAAACTCTTGCCTACGAGGCGCAGATCGGATCCACGGTCCTGGTCCACTTTGGTAACCGTGCGGCCGCGGGCTATATCGTCGACATTGCGTCTGAGCTGGGTGACCTGCAGGGCAACAGCGCTCTCGATCCCGCGCGTATCAAGCCTATCGAGGCTATCCTCAGCAAGCCGCTGTTTACCGCAGAGGCCGCCCGTATCGCACGCTGGATGAGCCGCGAGTACGTCGCGACGCTTTCCGAGTGCCTGCGCCTGTTCTTGCCACCGGGTGGAAGCCCGCGCGTGGTCAAAGGCGACGACGGCGTGTGGACTGTCGAGCGCCCTGCCGTCAAACCCATCCAAAACCGCTGGGTCATGCTTACGCCCGAGGGTTTCGACTACACGCCGCCCAAGACCGCGGTCCGCCAGCGTCAGCTCATCGAGGCGCTCCAGTGCGGCCCGGTCACGACGCGCGATCTCAACCTGCTTTACAACAGCATGTCGGCGACCATCAAGGCGCTTGAAAAGCGCGGCGTCGTGGTGGTGGAGGAGCGCCGTGCCTGGCGCGGTTGCAGCGAGCAGACTACGCTGTCCTCAGCGAGCGGCAAAGCGCCGGTCGCACTTACGAACGGCCAGCAGCAGGCGCTCGCGCAGATTGATCGCGCCCGTCTGGACGCTCATGGCGACGTGATGCTTGTCGACGGCGTCACTGGCTCCGGCAAAACCGAGGTCTACCTCTCGGCGATTGAGCGCGTGCTGGCGGCCGGCCGTTCGGCCTGCGTGCTCGTGCCCGAGATCTCGCTGACGGCCCAGACCGTCGGCCGCTTCCGCTCGCGTTTTGGCGAGACGGTCGCCGTGTTCCATTCGCGCCTCTCGGCCGGCGAGCGCCTGGACCAGTGGGATATGGTCGCCAGCGGTGCGGCCCGCGTGGTCGTCGGCGCCCGCTCGGCGCTCTTTTGTCCGCTCAGCGACCTTGGTCTCATCATCATCGACGAGGAGCACGAGACCAGCTATAAGCAAGGCTCCAGCCCGCGTTACCACGCGCGCGAGGTGGCGGCCGAGATGGCGCGGCGCTACCGCTGCCCGCTCGTGTTGGGCTCCGCCACGCCTTCTGCTGAGGCCCTCGATCGCTGCCGCCGTGGCACGTATAACGGTGCCACCTGGACGCGCGTCGAGATGCCCGAGCGCCCGGGACACGCCGTGCTGCCGACGGTTCGGATCGCCGACCTGCGCCGTGAGTTCTCGCACGGCAGCCGTTCCATGTTCTCAAAACCGCTGATGGAGGGCCTAGAGCGAGTGGTCGAGCGCCGCGAAAAGGCTGTGTTGCTGCACAACCGCCGCGGTTTTGCGCCGTTCCTTATGTGCCGCGAATGCGGCTGCGTGCCCACCTGCAACCACTGCTCCACCGCGCTCACGTATCACGAGCGCACGCACACACTGCAGTGCCACACATGCGGTTCGTCTTGGCGCGTGCAGCCCTATCCCGCGCCCACAAGCCGTTGCCCCAAATGTGGAAGTCGCTACCTGGCAAAAATGGGTCTTGGCACGCAGCAGATCGAGGACGCACTGCACCAGATGCTTCCCGAGGATGTCGCCATTATTCGCATGGATGCCGATTCCACGCGCGGCAAGGATGCGCACAAAAAGCTGCTCGAGCAGTTCGATGCCGCCGATTGCGCCGTGTTGCTGGGCACCCAAATGATCGCAAAGGGTCTCGACTTTCCCGAGGTCACGCTTGTGGGCGTGGTCAATGCCGACTTCGCCCTCAAGCTGCCGGACTTCCGCGCAGGGGAGCGCGCCTACGACCTGCTGGAACAGGTGGCGGGCCGTGCCGGTCGCGGCGATCGTCCCGGTGAGGTGATCATTCAGACCTATCTGCCTGAGGACCCGGTCATTCGCGCCGTTGCCGAGCACGACCGCTCGATCTTTACCGACTACGATCTGGGCCAACGCCGCGACGCGCTGTATCCGCCCTTCGTGCGCCTGGTCAACATTTTGGTTTGGTCGGCGAACGCGGATGACGCGCAGGATTACATTGGGCGAATCGCAAAGCTCCTCAAGCGTCGTTGGCATGCCGCCGCGCCCGACTTTTTGCGGGCGGGGAGTGCCGTGCCGCAGGTGCTGGGCCCGGCTTCGTGTGTAATCGAGAGAGCCAAGGACCGTTACCGCTTCCATCTGCTTGTGAAGTCGCCCGTGGGGTACCATGTCTCTGATGATATCGACGCCTGCCTCAAAGAGGTGGGCTCCGTGCGCGGCGTGAGCGTGAGCGTTGACGTCGACGCCTATGATTTGATGTAACAACCCGAAAGGATGGCCATGGAAGCCAACGGAATCGTACTGTCGCCCGACCCTCGTCTGCGCCAGGAGTGTGCCGTCATCGAGGAGATCACCCCGGCGATCGAGGCGCTTGCCGAGAAGATGAAGAAGATGATGTTCGAGAACGGCGGTTGCGGCCTGGCTGCCCCGCAGATCGGCGAGCTCATTCAGCTTGTCACCATCGACTGCGACTACAGCGACAAGAACGACTACGATCCGTACGTGCTCATCAATCCCGTCATTGTTGAGCAGAGCGACCATCTGGTGCCCTTTAGCGAGGGTTGCCTTTCCATTCCTGGCATTAGCTGCGAGATCGAGCGTCCCGATCATGTCGTCGTCGAGGCGTACGACCTGGATGCCAACCTGATTCGCTATGAGGCCACGGGCGATTTGTTCTGCGTTTGCTTGCAGCACGAGATCGATCACCTGCACGGCAACACCATGTTCGAGCGACTGAAGCCCATGCAGAGGCTCAAGGCCGTCAAGGAATACCAGGACGCCCTGGCCCGCGGCGCTCGACCGGGCGAGACGGAGTAGGTCTCACCGTCCCCGGTGCTGAGCGCCCACATATCATCCCGTGCTCAAACATTCTCGCTTTGCTGCGAAACTGCGCGCGGGACGATATGTGGGCGCTCAGCACCGGGGACTGCGTTGTTCTGGCTCCTTTTTCGCCCGGGTGCCGTCGGGCCAGGGATGGGCGTCTTCGCTGATAATGCCTTTGTTGAGAGAGCTGCTTTTATTGCGGCTCTTTCTTTGGTTTTGGGTATATTTGTTCTTGTTGAATTGTTCTTGCGGATGGGCCGGGTACTTGGCTTTCCGCTGTTCTTTGTAGCCGTCTCGGCTTTGGTTGAGAGGAGACGATCTTTATGCGTATTGTGTTTATGGGTACGCCTGATTTTGCTGTGCCTTCGATGACTTCGGTTGTTGAGGCTGGGAATGAGATTGCGCTTGTTGTTACTCGTCCCGATGCTGTTCGTGGGCGCGGTAAGAAGCTTGAGCCTTCTCCTGTTAAGGCTAAGGCGCTTGAGCTTGGGTTGCCGGTTATTGAGGCTAATCGTATGACGCCTGAGGTTGTTGAGGCTCTCCAAGCTGCGCAAGCCGATATCTTCTGTGTGGCTGCTTATGGCTGCATTTTGCCTGATGACGTGCTGCATATGGCACCGCTTGGTATTGTGAATGTCCATGCGTCCTTGCTGCCTCGTTGGCGTGGGGCTGCTCCTATTCAGCGTGCCATTCTTGCTGGTGATGAGGTTGCTGGCGTTTCCATTATGCGTATTGGGCATGGCGTGGATACCGGCGCTTATTGCGCGCAGGCCTCGACCTCGGTTGCCGGTAAGCATGCTGAGGCGCTGACCATGGAGCTTGGTGAGCTTGGCGGCAAACTGCTTGCCGATACGCTTCCTTTTCTTGCCGATGGCACCGCCGTGTGGACTGAGCAGGATGAGTCGCTCGTCACTCATGCTGCCAAGATTTCTAAACAGGAGATGCGTCTGGATCCGCAGATGGCTGCGCTCGATTGCGTGCGTCATGTGCTCGCTTCGTCCGATACCGCGCCTGCTCGTTGCGTGATTGCCGGCAAGACCGTGCGCGTGCTCGATGCTGCGCCGGCTGATGTGTCGCTTGGCGAGGGTCAGGTTCTCGTTAAGGCCAAGCGTGTTTACCTGGGCCTTTCCGATGGCTCGGTTGAGTTGCTCGAGGTTAAACCCGATGGCAAGCGTGCTATGGCTGCTTCTGCTTGGGCTGCTGGCCTGCAGGGTGCCGATCTTTCGTGGGGTGTTTTGTCATGAGCAAGCTGTCTCCCGCGCGCAAGCTTGCGCTCGATGTGTTGATGGAGGCCGATCGTCGCGGTATGTATGCGCGTGATGTGCTTTCCTCCCGTGCTTCGGCCAAGGCTATTGATCAGCGCGATTCTGCGTTTGCCGCCCGCTTGGCGCTGGGTGTTGCCGCCACGCAGGGTATTTTAGACGAGCTGCTCGATCAGTTTCTTGATAAGCCTAAAAAGGTTGCGCCGCGTGTTCGCATGGCGCTTCGTATCTCGGCCTTTGAGATGCTCTATTTGCATACGCCTGGCCGCGTTGCCGTAAGTCAGGGTGTTGAGCTAGTTCGCAGCGGAGCTAAGTCTGCCGCTGGTCTTGCCAATGCCGTGCTGCACAAGGTTGCGGATAACGTTGAGGACTTTGCCACGGCATCCGACGCGGATGAGCCCGAGCGACGCTTGGTTCGTCTGTCGCGCCTGATGGGTCTGCCGCGTTGGCTGTGCGCTCGTATTATGGCGTCGTTTGACACGCCAGAGGGTGCGCTTAACTTTGCCGGCAATCTGGCCCCCGCGCCGCTGGCCCTTCATGAGAACGCCTTTGCTACCAAGCCCGATCCGTATATCTCGCAGCTCGTCGCGCCTGT
>DAWCEJ010000189.1:0-6536 GCA_052274955.1 Collinsella sp. | reverse complement strand
TGGTGGCAGGTCACTGACCGCAACGACACTGACTTCGACGGCATGGTCCGTCGTGACTTGGAGTATATCGCCAAGCGCGGCGTGGTCACTGACGTGAAGATTGTCCTCCTCACGGTCGTCGAAATGATAACGGGGGGGGGTGCCTGCTAGAGGCATTTCCCACGACTTTTTCATTGGCGGGGTGCTAGCCCATGCCTAGAAAACCGACGGGAACCCTCTTCTACCGCATATGCAAGAGAACATTCGACATAGTGTTCAGCCTCTGTTGCACAGCGCTTCTTGCGATACCTATAGCCGGTGTATGCGCAGCGATATGCGCGGAATCGCCGGGACCTCCTATCTACTCGCAAGAGCGAGTGGGCAGGGGAGGTCGGGCGATTCGAGTGCTTAAGCTCCGCAGCATGGTTACTGACGCAAACGATGTGCATAAGTACCTAAACCCTAAGCAATTAAACCAGTGGGAAGTCGAGCGCAAGGTCGACGATGATCCCCGCATTACCAAGGTGGGCCAGTTCATCCGTAAATGTTCCATCGATGAGATGCCGCAGTTCCTCAACGTACTTAAGGGGGACCTATCCGTTATCGGCCCGCGCCCCATCACGCGTGAAGAGTTGGAGCAACACTTCTCCGACGAGGAGAAGGAAGAGCTGTTGAGCGTCACCCCGGGCATCACTGGCCTATGGCAGGCGACTGACCGCAATGCTGCGACCTTTGAAAGCGGCTTGCGCCAACAGATTGAGCTTCGCTACGTGCGCAATCGCTGTTTCCGCATGGATTGGAAGTGCTTCGTAGGTACTTTTGGCGCCATGTTCGGCAATTCCAAAACCGGTCGTTGATTTTTGAAACACTAATTATAGAAAGGTGAAATTAATGTCTTGCAATAGAACAGTGCCGTTCAATATTCCTCCTTGCGTAGGGGATGAAATCCAGTTTGTCCAACAGGCAGTTGAGGTCAACCACAAGATTGCTGGTGATGGCCTGTTTACAAAAAGGTGCAACGAATGGCTTGAGAGTCGCTTTAACTCCAATAAGATTCTGCTTACCACGAGCGGTACTAGTGCTCTCGAGATGGCTGCAATTCTTTGCGATCTAAAGCCCGGCGATGAGGTCATTCTCCCTTCGTTTACATTTACTTCAACGGCAACGGCGTTTGTTCTTGCTGGTGCGAAACTTGTTTTCGTCGACATCCGTCCTGACACCATGAATATCGACGAGACGAAAATTGAGTCCGCCATCACTGAACGTACTCGTGTTATCGTGCCCGTACACTATGCTGGCGTCGCATGCGAGATGGATACTATCATGGATATCGCCTGGCGCCACAACCTGCTAGTTGTCGAGGATGCGGCGCAGGCTGTCATTGCTACCTATAAGGGACGTGCTCTCGGAACTATCGGTGACTTTGGTTGCTATAGCTTCCATGAAACGAAGAATTATTCGATGGGCGAAGGCGGCGCAATCTCTATCAACAATTCCGCTTACTGCGATCGCGCGGAGATCATCCGTGAGAAGGGTACAAACCGCGCCCAGTTTTTCCGCGGCCAAGTCGCCAAATATAACTGGGTCGACTTCGGTTCGAGCTATCTCCCCTCCGAGCTCAACGCAGCATATCTGTGGGCCCAGCTCCAGCATGCCGATGAGATCAACGAGAATCGCCTGGCAACTTGGCGCGCCTATTATGCCGCATTTGAGCCCCTTGCTGAGAAGGGCCTTTTGGAGTTGCCACATGTTCCCGAGGGCTGCGAGCACAATGCGCACATGTTCTATATCAAGTTGCACGATCTGCAGACCCGCACTTCCTTCATTGCATTCATGAAGGAGCATGGCGTGGGATGCGTGTTCCATTACGTTCCCCTGCATTCCGCTCCGGCCGGCGAGCGATTCGGCCGCTTCAACGGTGAAGATGAACACACTACTCCCGATTCCGATCGTTTGGTTCGTCTGCCTATGTACTACGGTATGTCGCTTGAAGATTTCGAGTATGTCGTTTCCTGCGCCAAAGAGTATTTTCTCAAGAAGGCGGGGGCGTAGGAATGGGTGAAAAGCGGCCCATCAAGGTCGCCTTCATTGAGGGCAAGATGAATTCCGGCGGCAAAAAGACGCTGTCAATGCAATATTTTCTGAACTTCGATCCGGCGGAGGTCGAGGTCCACTTCATCTGCGACTCCGACTCCAACGCCGTGCCGACCGAGGAGATTGAGGCCCGTGGCGGGCGCGTCCACATCATCGCTCCCTACCAGAATATAGCGAAGAACATGTCTGATATGGCCGACGTGTTCAAACGGGAGCAGTTCGATGTGCTGCACGCTTATAACAGCACGATGAACTTGTTCCCCTTGTGGGTGGCCAAGAAGTGCGGGATTCCGGTGCGCATCTCCGAGAGCCTTTCCATGGCCAACGAGCGCGAGCCAAAGACCGTGCTCAAACTCATTCTGCGCAGGTTCTCAAAGCTCTTTGCAACACATTATATGTCCTGCGGCGAGGACTGCGGCCGCTGGCAGTTCGGCGACGCTCTTTTCGACGCGGGGAAGGTTAGCGTTTTCAAAACGGCCATCGACTCGCGCAAGAACTCCTTCGATCCCGTCCTTCGAGCCAAGACACGCGCAGAGCTGGGGGTTGCGGACGACGAGTTGCTCGCAGGGTTCATTGGCAGGTTTGCTGCGCAGAAGAACCCCATCTTCCTGATGGAGGTCGTGGGGGAGCTGTGCAAACTCAATCCTAAGGCAAAGTTCCTGCTCATCGGCGACGGTGAGTACAAGGAGCAGATGCTCACCTTCATGGACGCCAACAGTTTTGCCGACCGTGTGATGTACTTGGGTCGCAGGGAGGACATCGTCGGGTTTTACCAGGCGATGGATTGTTTCCTGCTGCCGAGTCTATATGAGGGACTTCCTGTTGTTGGTCTTGAGGCCCAGTGCGCCGGTGCTGAAGTGTTTTTCTCGAGTGAGATCACGCCCGAGGCGTCGTTCTGCGACCAAGGGCACTTTATGTCCCTGACTGACGGCGCCAAGAAGTGGGCCGAAGAGATAAACGTCGTCTGCAGCCGTGGAAAGGAACGCACGTCTCGCACCGATGAGTGCATCGCCTCCGGCTTTGACTCTCGGGCCGAGGCTTTTAGGCTGCAGGACTACTACGCCAACGCCTTAGCGGAGATGGGACGATAATTGAAGACTGATTTGGCTGCCTCCATCAAGTTACCCTTAATATCGGTCGTTGTGCCTATCTATAACGTCGAGAGGTATCTCGAGGAATGCGTCGAAAGCATCTTGTCTCAGACCTACCCTAATATCGAAGTGGTTCTGGTCGATGATGGCTCGACGGACAACTGCCCAGCAATATGCGATCGATATGCAGCCGGAAACGACCGGGTGAAATTCGTCCATCGCGAAAATGGAGGGCTTAGTGCCGCCCGAAACACGGGCGTCAAGGCTTGCGACGGGGACTACGTCGGGTTCATCGATAGCGACGACTATATCTCACCCGTTTTCTACGAGGTACTGTATCGAGCTATTAAGCAGAGCGGTGTTGAGATGGCGGCTATGAGATACGGTGTCGACTTCTTTGACGGAGAGGAACCTGAGCTGGGACGGGACATCGAGGACGCGAGCGAGTACGAGCTTCTGAGCGAGGAGCAGTACCAGGAAGAGATTTTGTACCAGAAGAGCTGGGCCGGGGCCGTTTGGCGGCTCTATTCGCGTGATCTCGCCGAGAAGGTCTACTTCCCCGAGGGGCTTTACTACGAGGACGATGAGACTGCTTATCGGTTCGCTCACGAGTGCGGAAAGGTCGCTGTACTGAAGGCAACTGATCTATATGCTTATCGGCAGCGCCCCACCAGTATCATGCGAGGTGCTTTTAATCCTAAGAAGATGGAGAGTTGTCTGGAGATTACCCGACGCATGCGCATCAACATGACCGAATGGTACCCACAGCTCTCTGACGCGACATGCTCACGCTGTTTTGCTATCTGTCGCGTCGTTTTCTCCCAGATTCCCAAGGAGGACAAGTCGGCTCAGGCAATGATGTGGAAGGAATTGCAGAAATATTCTGAGGCAGTGATTCGCGACCCGAAGGCGCGCAAGAAGGAAAAACTGGCGGCTTCAATATCGAGGATAGGACGCGTTCCTTTTCGCGTCTTCTGTGATGCTTATCGACGACTGCTTCACGCCCAGTAGATTGCGACGTTAAAGGCTTTTTATGTTTCCATATATTGCAATAGTTGTCACAATTATTTTTTTTCTGCTTCTCTCCTCGGCGCATGTAGCTGATAGCAGGAAAGTTGGGCTTGTGGTCGTTGCCGCGGCTCTCAGCACTGTTGCTGGTTTTCGAGCGATGAGCGTTGGCACCGATACGAGAACCTACAGTACCATGTTCTACTGGATTGCAGGTTGCTCTGATTTAAGCAGCGCTTTTACCGTGTCCACTATCAATGCTCCTGTATATGTCTTTTACGCATGGGTTCTAGGTCGACTCGGACTTTCTCATCAAGCCTTGCTTTTGTTTAACGCTATTGTCACAAATACCGGTATTGCGATATTTGCTAAGAGAACTTCGGACAATCCCCTTATTCCAATTCTCATATACTTCTGCTTGGGTATGTATTTCCAAAGTCTCAACGGGATGAGACAATACGTTGCGATAGCCCTAGCAATCAACGCGTACCTCGATTTTTATAATTATGGAATTCGAAAGTCGAGAGCATGGGTCTTATTCCTCCTGGCGTCCGGAATCCACAACACGGTTTTGATTTTGCTCCCTGGAATCGGAGCAGCTCTTTACCTTCGAAGTCAAGGTCATAAACGAAAAGGCCTTTGCTTTGTCAGTGCAATTGCCGCTCTATTCAGCCTGTCGCTCGTTGTCCTTTCGAACGTATTCATGGACTTGTTCCCGATATATTCTATGTATGACGGTGTACAGAACATCGCATTATTCTCTGGGGCATACCAAGGACGAATTCGCTATCTATACGCAGTCCTTCTTGTTATCTGTGTCTTTGGATTTCTCTCTCTTGATAAGAAAGACGGAGACAAGACTGAAACAAAGGAAATTAATCTGATATTTGCACTCTTCCCCCTTTGCATCATATCCGGAATTGTTGGACTCGTATATGGAACTAGCTCTTTGATTAATAGGCTTCTTTGGTTTTATATGCCTGGCTATATTGCTTTCATACCCGCTGTTGTAAATAACACTGAGAAGGGGTGGGCCGTTCTATTGAGATTCGGAATTGCGTCCGTTCTTCTTATCTGGCTCATAGCACAGTTCGTTGAGAACCAAGATGACATGCTGCCATATGCGCTTGGCATGGGACTCTTCTAGCGTCTATTGGCTTCAAAGAAAGGGGACGACTTGATTCCGAAAATAATTCACTATGTTTGGTTCGGCGGTAAGCCACTTGGCGAGAAGGAGCTTGCGTGCATCGCCTCCTGGAAGAGGTATTGCCCCGATTACGAGATAAAGCGTTGGGATGAGGATAACTTCGATCTCGACGTCAACTCATATTGCAAGGAAGCCTATGCGGCGAAGAAATGGGCGTTCGTTAGCGATTATGTAAGATTATGGGTACTTGTAAATAACGGCGGTGTCTATATGGATACCGATGTCGAGGTTACCAAGCCTCTCGACTCTTTTCTCGAGCTTGAGGCGTTCTCTGGATTTGAGTCCGATGGAGATATTCCAACGGGGATAATGGGATGCCGCAAGGGTTTCCCGCTATTCCAGGCTTTGTTGGATGATTATGAAACTCGACGTTTTATCAAACCTGATGGCTCTTTCAATATGACGACGAACGTCGTGTACATTACTGAAGCCTGTCTCGAAAAGGGCCTTATCTGCAACGGACAACTTCAAACTGTCGATGGCTTTACGCTATATCCCAAAGATTGGTTTTGTCCAAAAAGTCATGAGACCGGTCGCATGTTTATTACCGAAAATACGCACGCAATACACCATTTCGCCGGATCGTGGGAGAACGAGAGCACAAAAGAGATTGTTGCTCTGAAAATAGATCTTTTAGACCGCCATCCCTGGATAAATATCAAGGTTGCCGCCGTGATCGCGAAATTGAAATACGCATTCTCCCACGGCGATTACAAGCCGCTGATCGACGGTTTCCGTAGCGCTTTTAAGCAAGCCGGCAAGCGATAGGCGAGGCAAAGACATGCAGTACATTTCAGGATTGGCTTTTGAATAATATGACTTCTACATCCCGATCAAATAGAATTGCAATCATGACGTGGTTCAGCTACCACAACTATGGATCTGCACTTCAGGTAACGGCACTTCGGCATGTTGTAAAGAGCTTCGGCTATGACGTTGATATCGTGGATTATGCACCCTACGGGAAATATATCAAGCGTCCGGCGTTCAAAAGTGCTTTTGATGTCTACGGGGGTCTCCTCGAAAAAGCAAAAGACAGGCTTTTAAACATAGACTTTCAGCCGAAAGAGAGGGAGCGACTCTTCGATGCGTTTCTCGGCGAGCAATTAAATCTGACTGAAATCTGCCCCACGATGGCTGAACTTGAAGGGCTGAAC
>DAWCEJ010000188.1:0-3399 GCA_052274955.1 Collinsella sp. | reverse complement strand
GCACTTAATGTGCTTTCCGTCTTGCGCAGGACTGTAGAGCAGGAAACTTCATATGCGCCGCCCCCGCGCGCAAGCAAAAAGGGCGACCCCATTACGGAGTCGCCCTTGTTGAGCTGCTTATGTGCGGCTGTTACTCGGCGTCGTGGTGACGGCGGGGCTTGCGGCCTCCGTTGTCGCCGGGGCGGCGCGGACGGTCGCTGCGCTCGGAGCGCTCGCGACGCGGACGCTCACGGCGCTGGAAGTGCTCGCCGTCGCCCTCGGAAGTACCCTCGGCACGAGCCGGGGCCTCGGGCTTGTCCAGACGATCGAGCGAGATCTTGCCGCGAGCATCGACCTCGATGACGACGACCTTGACTTCGTCGCCCACGTTGAGGACATCCTCGACCTTCTCCACGCGGCCCTTGGCGACGCGGGAGATGTGCAGCAGGCCGTCCTTACCGGGCAGCAGGTTCACGAAGGCGCCGAACGGCTGGATGGAGACCACGCGACCGGTGTACTCCTCGCCCGGCTCGGGAACCTTGATGATGAGCTTGATGCGCTCGACGGCCTGGTCGACGGACTCGCCGGTGCCGCCGACAAAGACGGTGCCGTCCTCCTGGATGTCGACCGAAGCGCCGGTCTCATCCTGGATGCCGCGGATGACCTTGCCGCCGGAACCGATGACGTCACGGATCTTATCGGTCGGAACCTGAATGGAGACAATGCGCGGAGCGGTGCTGCGCGTGGTGTGGCGCGGCTCGGGGATCACATCGAGCATCTTCTGCAGGATGAAGGCGCGACCCTCCTTGGCCTGCTGCAGGGCGCGGGCCAGGATGTCGAAGGTGAGGCCGGTGGCCTTGTTGTCCATCTGCAGGGCAGTGATGCCCTCGGTGGTGCCGGTGACCTTAAAGTCCATGTCGCCCAGGAAGTCCTCGAGACCCTGGATGTCGGACAGGACCACGGTCTTGCCCTCCTCCTGGATCAGGCCCATGGCGATACCGGAGACCGGGCGCTTAATGGGCACGCCGCCGTCCATGAGGGCGAGCGTGGAACCGCAGGTCGAAGCCATCGAAGAAGAGCCGTTGGACTCCATGACCTCGGAGACCACGCGGATGGCGTAGGGGAACTCGTTCTCGTCGGGAAGCACCGGAAGCAGGGCGCGCTCGGCCAGGTTGCCGTGACCGATCTCGCGGCGCTTGGGGCTGCCCATGCGGCCGGTCTCGCCGGTGCAGAACGGCGGGAAATTGTAGTGGTGCATGTAGCGCTTGCCCTCGGTGGGCTCGATGGTATCCAGACGCTGGCCCTCGTTGAGCATGCCGAGCGAAAGGACGGAGAGCACCTGGGTCTGACCGCGCTGGAACAGGCCGGAGCCGTGAACGAGCGGCAGGTAGTTGTCCTTCACCATGATGGGACGGATCTCGTCGGCGGCACGGCCGTCAACGCGCTCGCCGGTCTCGACGACCATGGTGCGCATGGCCTTCTTCTCGAGCTTCTTGAGCGCCACGGGGATCTCGCGCTCCCAAGCGGCCTGCTCCTCCTCGGTGAACTCGGCGCGGATGGACTCCTTCAGAGCCTCGACCTTACCGATGCGGGAAAGCTTGTCGGCATCGCGCAGGGCAGCGGCCATCTCGTCGTAGTGGGCGAAGATGCGCTCCTGGACCTCCTCGACGGGCTGGTCAAGAGGATACTCCTTCTTGACAATGGCGCCGTTGACCTGCTCCCACTCGGCGACGAACTCATCCTGGGCCCGGCAGAAGGCAGCAAGGGCCTCCTGGCCAAACTTCATAGCGGCGAGCATGTCGTCCTCGGAGATCTCCTCGGCGCCGGCCTCGACCATCGAGATGAAGTCGGCGGAACCGCCCAGCTCCAGGTCCAGATCGGAGTTCTCGCGCTCCTCATAGGTGGGGTTGACGATAAACTCGCCGGTCTCCACGTTACGGCCGATGCGCACGCAGGCGAGCGGGCCCTCGAAGGGCACGCCGCCGAGCGTCATGGCCAGGGAGGCACCCATGACGTTGATGACGTCGAAGGGGTTGACCTGGTCGGCGACGAGCGAGGTGGCGACGATGTGCACCTCGTTGCGGAAGCCGTCCGGGAAGCTCGGGCGGATCGGGCGGTCGATCATGCGGGCCGTGAGCGTGGCCTTCTCGCTGGGACGGCCCTCACGCTTGAGGTAGCCACCCGGGATGCGGCCGGCAGCGTACATCTTCTCGTTGAAGTCGACGGTCAGCGGGAAGAAGTCGTAGTTCTTGCGCTCCTTGGAGACGACCACGGTATCGAGCATCGTGGTATCGCCCTGCTTGACCAGACAAGCGCCGGTAGCCTGCTTGGCAAGCGCGCCGGACTCGAAGGTGTAGGTCTTGCCGTACAGCTCAAAGGTCTTGGATACGAGTGTCATTGTTCTCCTTTACCCCACAGGCCCCTTGCCTGCGGGCTTCTCATGTGACGCGGGCCCCCTGCCCCCGCCACGCTTCAGAGCGTGATTGTTCACGCCCTTACACAAAAAGAGCGCCCCGCTGCGCAGGACGCTCTTAGCATGTACAAATCCTTACTGGATGTTGTCGCGGATGCCCAGAGCCTTGATGAGCTCACGGTACTCGACGATGTCGTTCTTCTTGATGTAGGAGAGAAGACGACGACGGCGGCCGACGAGCATGAGCAGGCCACGACGGGTGTGGAAGTCCTTCTGGTGGGACTTCATGTGCTCGGTCAGCTCCTTGATGCGCTCGGACAGGATAGCGACCTGAACCTTGGGGTTACCGGTGTCGACCGGGGAGTTACCGAACTGGGCGGTCAGCTCCGCCTTGCGCTCTTTGGAAACAGTCATTGTTTCACCTTTCGTTTCGCGTCGCCCGCGGGCGACTCTATTCGCCTCGGACTGGGAAGCCGCCGGTGGAGCGAGCATCCAAGGTCGAGGTACCAACAGGTCGGTATGTTACCACAAGCGGCCCGCGCCTGCGCATCATCACCGACCCAACATGAATTCCATCGCACGGAGGCGCTGATCGGCGTGCGTGGCGGCCCAAACATGCGAAAGCCCCAGCAAAAACGCCGCGGTATGCGGATCGATCTGCTCAGTCATAAGGGCATCGAACGTCATGGATATCAGGGCACGCAGCCATGCGACCTCGCCAACCGATACCAACTCGGCGCCAGGCACGCTCGAGGCGCACGACCCGCACAGAAGCCCGCCCGCCTGGGCCGAGAAATACGAGAGCATGGGGTCGCCGCACGAGACACAAGCCGAGAAATCGGGGCGATAGCCAATGTGCGATAGCAACTTAAAGACAAACGCCGCCACGAGCAGGTCCATATGCGCCGAATCGAGCCCGCTGCCAACAAGCGTGAGCGCCCGCTGCGCAATGGCAAAGGCAAAGGGGTCCTCGGCATCTTCGAACGAGCACACGCGAGCGACCTCGG